>DATLUW010000817.1:0-4907 GCA_035577825.1 Actinomycetota bacterium
CTGAGGGAGGAGTAGGAGGACCCGCGTTGCCTATCTTCATGCGCCGCGACAAACGGAACGGTGATGTCCAACGGCCTCTATCTGTGACCGTGCCAGAACTGGTAGAAGGCTGCGTGCATGGACACAGGAGTACGAGGTTGCCCAGGCGATTGAGGAGGGCGGCAGGCTAGAAGCTAGCTTTGACATTCGGAGGCGAACCGCCGAAGTGACGAGCGAGCTCGCCGAACGACTCAAGGCGGACACGTCCTTTGCTGGCACGCAGACTACCGGTGAGTTCGATGTGCCTGCACACCTTGCCGGAATGATTGACTTCGTCCCTTGGCAGCTAGCAGTTGTGGATGCGATGGCCGGCCTAAGTGAACGGCTACTTCAAGAATGGGACAAGGCGACTCGGCTCGAGCCCAACTGTCTACGTGAGACCGCCGTCGCCCTCAGCCGAATAGTCATCATTCTGTGCGGCTTTAGCGGCATGCCCGATGAATGGCTCCGCGAGGAGACAGAGAAGCTGTCTGCGCTGCTGTGACAAGAAGACCGCCCCCTGTCTGATCGATCCACCGACACCGGGTGGTCGGCCCGATACGCCGCCACTCGGCAGCGCACCGAGCAGTGCCGGGCGTCCGAGCGGGCCAGGGCCGGGAGTCGCGAGTCCCTGCCCCGGCTCCGATGAACCTGGTCGCTCTGCCGACCTCAGGCTGCCGGAGCCCTAACACGCATCGACGCGGAAACTCCCGCCGCGTTCCGCCATCCGTGGCTCAGTTGCTACTCGCTCTCGGCCTAAAGCGTTGACCGATTGGTTTGCGATGCGAACAATGCAAGCGACCGCCCCATCTCGGGGGCGAGCGGCCTCCGCCAGGAGGGAACGGGAGGGGGGATGCTGTCCATGAGAGGGCTCCGCACCAAGCTCACCTACGCCAACGTGGTCGCCACGCTCAGCATCGTGCTGGTACTGACCGGCGGCACCGCACTCGCCAGTGTGCTCATCACCTCGAACGGCCAGGTGGCCAAGGACACGATCTCGGGCCACAAGCCGCCGTCGGGCAAGCATTCGAACGTCATCGCCGGCTCCATCAACGGCCGAGACGTTGCGGACGACTCGTTGGGCGGCGCGGACATCAACGAGTCGAGCCTCACTGGTATCGCGATGAAGCTCGACTACACCGCCCCGGCGTCCAACAACCCCGAGACGACAATTGCGCAGGTCGGTCCCTACACGATCAAAGCAAGGTGCACCCCCGCGTTCTTTGGTGTTCAAGCGCGGGTGGCCCTGCTTGTGAACGGTCCCGCAGGGACGGCGGACATCATGTGGAGCGAGGTGGGAGACGTTAGCGTCGACAACGGGAACCACTCGGCTGGCATGCTGATTCCCGCCGACACCGATACGGCGATCCTCGGACTGGCAAGGGACAACAACGGATACCTCCGAGCCGGAGGGAGGGCGATCCTCCGAGCAGGGGACGCGCTCGTCCAGATCGACTTCGAGGCCACCGCCAACGCGACCGGCCAAGCCTGCTTCGTCTACGGCACCGCCACGAGCGCGACCTGAGCCGTCGAACTGGGCCGGCAGCCCAGGCCAAGGTTCATTCGGGTTCCGTGTAGGGCTGCCGGGTCGGGCACTGGGCGCTCGCGGAACCCAAGCCGGACGACCACCGGCCCCGGATGCGGCCGGTGATTCAGGCCGCGGCCCGGACCCGATACGCCGCCACCCGGCACCGCACCGAGCAGTAGCGGGCATCTGAGCGGACCAGGGCCGGGAGAGGCGTCCGGCAGCCGGCGCATCGCCGCGGGAGGCCTGTAACGGCTGCACGGCCGCTGTCCAGCATGTTCAGCACGCGGGCGACCCGTCCCTTCGGCACATGCCTCGAGTTCTTCGGGAGTCCGCGACGGAACGCGGCCACCCGACGCCGCAGACGCTTCCGGAAGGTTCGCTCGAGCTCGCGGACGGCCTGCTCCGAGGGAAGATGCCGCACCGCCTGGCGTTCGAGGTCGAGCGTCCCGCCCCAGATTCCCGCCGCGTGAACCTGCGAGCGCAGAACGTCGGTGTGTCCGTCGTCCCTCCTCCGTATCTCCCAGGCCTCGACCCCTTCGCGGAGGCAATCGACGCGGACGGGGCACCCTGCGCAGATCAGCAGCGGGCGTAACACGATCGGGGACCCCAGGAACCGTTCGCACCGCTTCGAGACGGTGTCCGGGAACCAGTTGGCGTCCTCGTCGCCAGCACAGCCGGCGTGGCGGCGCCAGCCCGCGTTGACGGCGTCGAGGATCGTGGTGAGGTCAGGTGCCCGCTCCGGTTCCACCGGTAGCGAGGGTCGGCCCGGAGACCAGGAACACAGTCGGGAGCGTCACCGAGCGTCGGAACCCGTGATCTGGTAAACGACGCCGGGCTGCGTGTGTAGGTGCCCTGTTCCCGCTGTGGGGACCTCCTCAACTGTTCGATCCAGGCCGCCAACAGGGCTCTGCCGAGTTGCCGTGCGTGAGTTGCACGGCAGCTTGGCCGTTGGCAGTGGTGAGGAAGATCTCCGTGTCGCCGTTCCGGGTCCTCGGATACGCGATCAAGCTGCCGTCCGGAGACCACGTCGGGTAGCCGACCTGTTCCTCGCTGCCGACATCCACAAGTTTCCGGACGTTCGTGCCGTCACGGTCCATGAGATAGAGATCGAGCTTGCCGCCTTGGTTGCCGAAGAAGGCGATGGTCTTGCTGTCCGGAGACGGAGCCGGTGCCACGTTCGCTCGGCTCCCCTGCGTGAGGCGATGTTGGACCCGTCCGCTCAGGTCGGCCACGAAGATGTCTGCTCGTCCTGCCACTTCGGCGCCTGAAGAGAGTGGGTGCAGCCCACCCTTGGAGAACACGACTCCGCTCCCATCCGGGAACCAAGAGACCCACCCCTCGTTGGCAGGTGTGGCGATCAACGGATGGACGTTCCCGCCGGCGTCGTCCATCACGAAGATGTCCCGGCGCCTGACGAACGCGATCTCCGATCCGTCCGGTGACCACCGAGGCGTGTCCTCGTAGCCGGGCCCATGATCCAGTTGGGTGGCCCCGCTCCCGTCGGCGTTGACCAGGAAGATCCGAGCTTCCCCGCCGTCCCCTCGTCCGAACGCCAGCCGGGAGCCGTCAGGCGACCAATCCGGCTGGAAGCCATTGCTGGTGAGCAGCCGTCGGTCTGTCCCGTCGATGGACATCAGCTCGAGGTTTGGGCCCGACCCCGTGAACGCGAGCTCCCCTCCCGACACCGCGATCCAAGAGTCAATGTTGATCGGGAACGGACCTGCGCAATACGCACCGCCTTGCGTGTTGAGGAACATCGCCACATCGGCGGTCAAACGCCATACGTACTTGGCCGTTGCGGCGGTGCGCCCGGCGCAGTCGCCGCTGGTGGCTGTGAACTCGGCCTCGTGTCCCTTCCCAAGTGCGACCGTGCCTTGCTCCACGGTCCGGCCGTCCTGTGTGACCGAGTAGGTTCCGTCACTCAGACGGAGGGCCCACAGCCCGATCCAGCCGGAAGGCGTGGAGACCCCTTTGATTCCGCTCTGGAACCGGAGCCGGGGGCGCGCCACGTCCCGAGCGTCGACGGACGTGAGGTAGCTCTCGTCCGGGAGCGTCGCAATCGGGACAGATGGTCCCTTGGGAGCGACGTCGGTGGAACCCGTTTCCATCGGACCAGCCGCCTGCTTCCACCAGTCGTACAGGTCCTGGTCGCCGAGGTCAGCTCGCAACGCGAGCGAAAGGATCAGAAACCGGGGATCGGTCCATTCGATACGTGAATCGCTCTCCGTCCGAAGGCACAGCACGCGGCCCACGGGATGCCCTCCAACTGTGTAGCTCTGAACGGCGTTGTGATCGAGCGCGCAATTGTTCCCTTCCTGGCCAAGACTCACGGCGACATTGTCGAACTCCCCGTCCATCGCCTCGACGCTGCCGTAGTGGTAGTAGTACGCACGCACGCTGTCGTCCACCCTGCACGCGATCGAGGCATCCGCCTCTTCCTGTTGCTCGAGCGCCGGACCGCATCGGGGCCGGAGATCGGGCGGGATGTGGAAAAGGAGTTGCCGCTCGAGCGCGTTGAACGGCCGGTCCACCATCAACGGCGACGCGGTTGGCCCGGACGAGGCCTCCGATGCGCGGGAACTGTGAGGTGACTGGGGTGGCGAGCCGGGTTCGTTGCGGCCGCCCATGACAATGACTGTGGCCAGCGACACGGCGATCAGCAACGCGCCGGCGGTGATCGCGATGCTCGCTACGCGGCTGATCCGTCGGGGGTGCTGGTCAACCTCCGCTCCTCCGGCCGCCGCACCGAGCTCAGTCCGGGCGGCCGCGGCGAGTTCCCCGCACGTCACCTGCCGGTCATCGGCGGATTTCGCCATCGCTTTCGCGACGACCGCATCGATACCCCCCGGTAGGTCAGATCGGGAGGCGCTCGGCCGTGGGGCCGCATCGTTAACGTGCGCGTACATCGTGGCGAGCTCGGACTCACGTGGAAACGGTGGTTCGCCGGTCAGGCACTCGAATATGACGCAGCCGAGCGAGTACACGTCGGCCCGGCCGTCCACGGGATCGCCGCGGATCTGCTCGGGCGCGGCGTAGTCGACCGATCCGAGGAACTGGCCGGTCTTCGTGAACTCCGTGCCGGCCTCTCTCCGCTTGATGATCCCGAAGTCAGTGAGGTAGGCGTGGTCGGAGCGGGCCAGCAGGATGTTCCCCGGCTTCACGTCTCGGTGGACCAGGCCGATCTCGTGGGCTGCGTCGAGGGCGGAGGCCACCTGCTCGACGATGCGCACGGTCCGTTCCGGGGACAGCGCCCCCTCGTCCCGGATCAGGTGGGCCAGATCGGTGCCCTCCACGTACCGCATGGCGATCCACAGGACGCCCTGGTCCTCCCCGGCCCCGTAGATGGGGATAACGTTGGGGT
>DATLUW010000818.1:0-14423 GCA_035577825.1 Actinomycetota bacterium
GTCGGCAGTGAGGACACCGACGTCCTCGTACTCGTGCGCGGTGTCGCCGTTGTAGTTCCCGGTGCTGATGTGCCCGTAGCGGCGCAGGCCCCCGCGTTCCCGCCGCACGACGAGCGCGATCTTCGCGTGCGTCTTCAGCCCGAGAACGCCGTGGACGACGTGCACGCCGGCGTGCTCGAGCGTGGAGGCCCAGCCGATGTTCGCCTCCTCGTCGAAGCGCGCCCGGATCTCGACGAGCGCCAGGACGTCCTTGCCGGCCTCGGCCGCGCGGATCAGCGACTCGGCGACCGGGCTCGCCGGGGCGGACATGCGGTACAGCGTCTGCTTGATGGCGACGACCTCCGGGTCGGCCGCGGCCTGCTGGAGAAACGCCTCCACCGACGTGTCGAACGCCTCGTACGGGTGATGGACGAGCACGTCGCCCCGGTCGAGCGCGGCGAACACGTCGCCGCGCCCCTCGCCGGCCGGCCGCAGCCTCGGCGCCGTGACCGGGCGGGCTGGCGGGCCCCGCAGGTCCGGCCGCTCGAGCGCGTGCAGCGACCCGGCGAGCCCGGCGCCGAGGTGACCGGTCGGGTAGACGCGATCCGCGCCGATCCCGAGCGCGCCGGCGATCACCGACCGGACGTCGTCGGGGGCCTCCGCGTCGATCTCCAGCCGCACGGCCCGGTCGGTGCGGCGTCGACGGTCGACGGCGCTCCGGACGGCCGCGACGAGATCGGTCCGCTCCGCGGCATTCTCCGGGTCGGCGTCCGCGGGGCGGGTGACCCGGAACGACCAGTGGCCGGTGACGTCCATGTCGGGGAACGCCCGGGGGAGGTTCGCTCCGACGATGGCGTCGAGCACCGCGAACCGTCCGGGCCGCGCCATGGCGACCAGGCGGGGGAGCCCGCCCGGGAGCGGCAGTATGGCCAGGCTCGGCGCCCCGGTGAGCCGGTCGGCCAGCCCCACGACGAGGTGGTGCATTCCGCCCCGGACGAACGGCAGGTGTCGGCGGGTCGCGACGCGCAGGTGCGGCGCGATCGCGGGCAGCATCAGCGCGGCGAACGCCTCGCGGCAGAACCGCCGTTCCCCGGCCTCGAGGTCCGCCCAGCCGCAGACGACGACGCCGGCCCGCTCGAGGTCCCGGAGCACCGAGGCGCCGGCGGCTTCCGCGCGCCGGTGGAGGCGGTGCGTGGCCGCGGTGACCTCCGCCGCGAGCCGCCGCGCCCGGAGGTCGCGGGGGTCGCGTTCGACCCGGACGTCGAGCCGCCCGACGGCCACCTGGAAGAACTCCTCGAAGGACCGCTCGAACACCTCGATGAACTTCGCCCGTTCGAGCAGCGGGAGGGCCCGGTTCTCCGCGCGGCTCAACAGGCGCTCGCGGTAGGCGACCGCCGACAGCTCGGGCTCGAGCAGGACGGACGCCGAGGCGTTCCACTGGCGGTCGGGGATCGGGGCCGCCGGCGTCGCGGCGGTCGCTTCGTTGGTCATCATGGTGGGTGCGCGGGGGCCAGGGAGCCCGGCAGGGTCCACCCCACCCCACCGGCGCTCCCGCGGCCATCGTCCGAACCGGGTGAATCGCACGGGGGAGCCCCGACCGCCGGATCGCACCCCGGGATGCTGGCGGGCGGCCGTTCGGTGTCGTTTGATACGGGCCGTCGGCCGGACGGAACGCGGTGGCCGGGAACGAGGGAAAGGCGGAATCGTGCGGCATCGCTGGGGCGGGGAGTCCCGCCCGGAGGAGTGGCCGGGCCGGTCGCCGCCGGAGGAACGCCCGGGCCTGCGGTCCCTGCTCTCGACTCGCAGCTTCGGGCTGGTGCTCCTCGGGCTGGTCCTGTCCTACACGCTGGCCGTCGCCAGGACCGCACGGGAGGGCGCGTCCCTCGTGCTGATCGTGCAGATGGCCACGGTGCTCATCGCGCTCCGCGCGTCGCGGGCCCACCGCATCGTCAGCGGCGTCGCGGGCGCCGTCATGGTGCTCGCCGCGATCGCCGCCGTGGCGAACCTCTTCGGCGCCGCGCACGACCCGGCGGCGGGCGTGTTCGTGGCCGGGGCGGCGCTGTACCTCGTGACGCCGATCGCGATCGTGCGGTCGATCGTGCGAGCCGGACGGGTCGACCGGCAGGTCGTGCTCGCCGTCATCGACTCGTACCTGATGATCGGGATGTTCTTCGCGTTCTCCTACCGGGCGATGGGCGTGGCGATCGCCGGGCCGTTCTTCGGCATGGCGGGCGAGGGAACCACCGCGCAAACCCTGTTCTTCAGCTTCACCACCCTCACGACGACCGGCTACGGCAACCTGATCCCGGTCCCGAAGCTCGGCCAGTCGTTCGCGGTGACGGAGATGCTGGTCGGGCAGCTCTTCCTCGTGACCGCGCTCGCGAAGATCATCAGCGAGTGGCGCCCGCGGCGGTGGGGGTCCGGCGGCAGGCTCGGGGAAGCTCCGGTTGCACAGCCGCCGCCCGCCGAAGCGGACCCTCCGCCCCCTGCGGAACCGCCGGTGGGGGAGCCGCCGCCCACGGTACCGCGCGACGAGCCGGCGGCCGGCGGCGGTTCGCCCGATCCGTCCGCGCCGGACGAGCCGCGCGGGTAGCCCGGCGATCCCGGCGCCGCAGTATCTCCCCCGATCCGGGTGATGATCACCCCCGCCGTTCGGTTGGCAGAATCCGAACGACGACTTCCGGACGACGACTTCCGGGCGCCGACGACGGGGAGGACAGCCATGGCCGACAAGCGGGCGAAGCGCATCGCGAAGTTCATCGAGCCCCTCCGGGTGCGGCCCGGGTCGAAGGTCTCGCTCCAGAAGGACTTCGATCCGGGGTTCAAGGCCGAGTTCCTGAAGAAGAAGGACGGGGAGCGGCTCCTGCGCCAGGGCGTCGAGGTGCTCACCGAGTACCAGGACCGGCTGGCCGCGCAGGACACGTACGGCGTGCTCGTCGTGCTGCAGGCGCTCGACGCCGCCGGCAAGGACGGGACGATCCGCCACGTGATGAGCGGCGTGAACCCCCAGGGCGTCTCGGTGCACAGCTTCAAGGTGCCCTCCACCGAGGAGCTCGACCACGACTACATGTGGCGCTACGCCACGAAGCTCCCGGCGCGGGGTGACATCGCCATCTTCAACCGCTCGTACTACGAGGAGGTCCTCGTCGTCCGGGTCCATCCCGAGCTGCTCGAGCGCCAGAAGCTCCCCGAGTCGATGCGGACGAAGAAGATCTGGAACAAGCGGTTCCACGAGATCAACGAGTGGGAGCGCCACCTCGTCGACAACGGGTTCAAGGTCGTGAAGCTGTTCCTGAACCTGTCGAAGGAGGAGCAGCGCGTCCGGTTCCTGCGGCGGATCGACCTCCCCGAGAAGAACTGGAAGTTCTCGGCGGCGGACGCCCGGGAGCGCGGGTACTGGGACGACTACCAGAAGGCGTTCTCCGAGATGCTGTCGAGGACGTCGACGGATTGGGCGCCCTGGTACGTCATCCCCGCCGACCACAAGTGGTTCGCGCGGATCTGCGCGGTGGCCGTCGTCGGCAACGCGATGTTCGACATCGACCCGAAGTACCCGGTGCTCGACCAGGAGGCCCGCGACGGGCTGGCCGGTGTGAAGGCCGAGCTCATGGCCGCCGCGCCGGAGGGCGCCGAGGCGGACCCGTTCGCCTCCGAGCTGGCGGCCAAGGCGAAGAGCGGGGACGACGAATCCGACGACGACGGCGATCGCGAGGACGACGCGTCCGGGAGCGACGACGACGATCAGGGAGACGACAACGACCACGGTGACGACGCGTCCGGGGACGATGGTGGCGATCAGGGGGACGACGGCGATGGCGACGATGCCGGCGGGCCGGAGGCCGAGGCCCCGCGGTCGGAGCTCGCGAGCGAGGGGGATGGTGGCCAGGGATCCCGGGAGGGCTGAGCCGTGGCGACCGGGACGGAAGCTCGGACGGCCGCTTCGGAGGCCTGGTACGCGGTCCCCACGGCGGACGTCGCGTCGAAGCTCGGCGTGGATCCCGCGACCGGCCTCTCGGCGGCCCGCGCCGCAGAGCTCCTGAAGTCGAAGGGCCCGAACGCGCTTCCCACCGAACCCCCGGTCCCCGGGTGGCGGCGGTTCGTCAACCAGTACCGCAGCTACATGCAGATCATCCTGCTGGCGGCGGCGGCCGTGTCGTTCGCGATCAAGGAGTTCTCGACCGGGGTGCTGCTCCTGGTGATCACGCTCCTCAACTCGGTGCTCGGCCTTCGTCAGGAGGGCAAGGCGGAGAGCGCGATGAATGCGCTCAAGTCGATGATGAAGGCCACGGCCCGCGTCCGCCGGGACGGGGTCGAATCCGAGATCCCGGCCGAGCAGGTGGTCGTGGGCGACGTCGTGCTGATCGCCGCCGGGGGCTCGGTCCCGGCCGACGGACGCATCGTCGCGGCGAGCGCGCTGCAGATCGACGAGTCGGCGCTCACGGGAGAGAGCACGCCCGCGGCGAAGGGCGCCGAGCCCCTGTCCGAGGGCGACGCGGTCCAGCTGGGCGACCAGACGAACATGGCGTTCATGAACACGCCGATCACGCACGGCAGCGGCACGATGATCGTGACCGGCACCGGCGCGGACACCGAGCTCGGGAAGATCTCCGGCATGCTCGCCGCCACCGCCCGCGAGCAGTCGCCGCTCGACCGGGAGCTGAACCGGCTCACGCTGTGGATCGCCGGGGCGGCCGGACTCACGATGATCGTGATGTTCGTCCTGGGTCGGGCTCGGGGCGACGCGTGGGACACGCTGTTCGTGAGCGCCGTCGCGCTGGCGATCGCGGCCATCCCGGAGGCGCTCCCGACCGTGAGCCAGTCGATCCTGTCGCTCGGCGCGCTCGAGCTCGCGAAGCGCAACGCGATCGTGAAGGACCTGCCGTCCGTCGAGACGCTGGGGTTCACCTCGGCGATCAACTCGGACAAGACCGGGACGCTCACGATGAACCAGATGACGGCCGTCGAGGTCGTGGCGACGACCGACCGGTACAAGGTCTCGGGCACCGGCTACGAGCTCGATGGCCAGGTGCACCACGCGGCCGGATCGTCGGACGCGATCGACGCGGCGATCCTGCCGTACCTCGTCGCGAACGACGCCAAGCTCGTCGACGGCAAGGTCGTCGGCGACCCCACCGAGGGCGCGCTGCTGGTGCTGGCCCACAAGGCCGGGCTGGACATCGACGGCACGCGCGAGGCGCTGCCCCGGCTCGCCACGCTGCCGTTCGACCCGACCTACAAGCTGATGGCCACGTTCAACGACGCGACCGACGCGGCCGGGATGAAGGTCGTGCGGTGCTTCGTGAAGGGCGCCGCCCCGGCCGTGATGGGCCGCGCGGGCACGGCCACGTCCGGCGCGGGGACCGTTCCGTGGACCACCGAGCTCGCGAAGCGCGGCGAGGACGAGATGGTCCGCATGGAGAACGAGGGCTACCGGGTCATGGCCGCCGCCGTCAAGGACCTCGACCCGGCCGGGTTCGACGCCTCCGGCGAGCTGCTCGACTACGTGACCGGCATCGAGATGGCGAGCCTCGTCGGCATGGTCGACCCGCCGCGGGCCGAGTCCCGTGAGGCCGTGGCCAGCGCCCAGGCGGCACACATCCGGGTTCGCATGATCACGGGCGACGATGTCACGACCGGGGCAGCCATCGCGAAGAAGCTCGGGATCCCGGGGGAGGCCATGCTCGGCGCGGACTTCGCGGCGCTGTCGGAGGAGGAGCGGCTCGCGCGGATCGACGACATCGGCGTGGTCGGCCGGGTCGCGCCCGAGCACAAGGTGCTGCTCGCGGACACCCTGAAGAAGAAGGGCGACGTGGTGGCCATGACCGGCGACGGCGTGAACGACGCGCCGGCCATCAAGGCCGCCGACATCGGCATCGCGATGGGGAGCGGCACCGACGTCGCGAAGAACTCGGGCCGGATGATCCTGTCCGACGACAACTTCGCGACGATCGTGTACGCGGTCGAGGCCGGCCGGAAGATCTACGACAACCTGACGAAGTACATCCGCTTCGTCCTGCTGCTGCTGGTCGCGTTCGTGCTGTCGTTCCTGGGGGCCTCGCTGTTCAACATCGCGTCGGGGGAACCCTTCAGCTCTGCGCAGGTGCTGTGGATCCACTTCATCGTGAACGCGCCGTTCGGGTTCGCGTTGGGGTTCGACAAGGAGACGCCGGGGCTGATGGCGCTCCGGCCGAAGCCGCGCGGGACGTCCGTGCTCACGCCGCGGCTGGTGACGACCGTGACCCTCACCGGGCTGGTGGTGACGATCGGGAACCTGGTGCTGATCAACGTGGGGCAGTCGGTGTACGGCAGCCTCGCCGTCGGGAACTCCATCGCGTTCACCGCGTTCTGCCTGTGCCTCGTGGTCGCGGCGTTCGAGTGCCGGAGCGAGACGGAAACCGTGTTCACGACGTCGACGTTCGACAGCAAGCAGATGAACATCGCCGCGGTCGGCGAGATCGTGCTGGCGGTGTTGGTCACGCAGATGGACGGGTTCCAGCGGATGTTCGGGACGACGGCCCTGACGTCGCAGCAGTTCGGGTGGGCGCTGCTCCCCGCGATGGCCCTGCTGGTGGCGTGGGAGATCGGCAAGCTCGTCGTCCGGCGGTCGGAATCCCGGGCGTAGGGGCCACGGTGGGAACGAAGGCGGGGGAGGCTCGGACCGAACCGCGTCCCCGGCACGGCCTCGGGCACTGGGTGCCGGGCGTCCACGTGCTGCGGACGTACCGGAAGTCCTGGCTGCGGCCCGACCTGATCGCCGGCATCGTTCTCGCGGCGATCCTGGTCCCGCAGGGGATGGCCTACGCGGAGCTGGCCGGCCTGCCGACGGTCACCGGGCTCTACACGACGATCGCCTGCCTCGTCGTGTACGCGTTGATGGGGCCGTCCCGCGTCCTGGTGCTCGGGCCGGACTCCTCGGTGTCGCCGCTGATCTTCGCCGCCATCACGCCGCTGCTGGTGGGCGCCGGCGGCGATCCCGCGGCGGCGATCGCGCTCGCCGGGATGCTGGCGCTGCTCGTCGGGCTGATCGAGATCGGGCTCGGGCTCGGCAAGCTCGGGTTCGTGGCCGACCTGCTCTCGAAGGAGGTCCAGGTCGGCTACATGAACGGACTGGCGATCACGATCATCGTCGGGCAGCTGCCGAAGCTGTTCGGGTTCTCGACCGACGCCGACGGGTTCGGCCCCGAGGTGAAGGCGTTCTTCCAGAACCTCGACCAGACGAACACGAAGGCGCTCGTCCTGGGGCTCTCGACCCTGGCCGTCCTGCTGATCCTGCCCCGCATCACGAAGCGGATCCCGGCGGTGCTGGTCGCCGTGGTCGGCGCGACGCTCGTGAGCGCCCTCCTCGATCTCTCGTCCAAGGGCGTGAAGACGGTGGGGACGCTCCCGACCGGCCTGCCCACGCCGTCGTTCCCCTGGACCAAGGCGTCGGACGTGCTGCCGCTGCTGGGTGCGGCCGTCGGCATCGTCCTCGTCTCCCTCACGGACACGATCGCGACGTCCACGGCGTTCGCGGCGCGGCGGGGCGACGAGGTGGACCCCAACCAGGAGATGATCGGCATCGGCGCAGCGAACATCGGCGCGGGGTTCTTCCAGGGGTTCGCCATCTCGGCCAGCAGCTCGCGGACGGCCGTCGCCGAGCAGGCCGGGTCGAAGTCCCAGATGACCGGGCTGGTGGGGGCCGCGATTGTCGCGCTCCTGCTGCTGTTCTTCCCGGGGGTGCTGAAGGACCTGCCGCAGACGGCGCTCGCCGCCGTCGTGATCGCGGCCGCGACGTCGCTGATGGACGTGCCGATCCTCAGGCGGTTCCTGCGTGTCCGGCGTTCGGCGTTCGTGCTGTCGGTCGTGGCGACGATCGGGGTGGTCGTGTTCGGCGTGCTCGAGGGGATTCTGCTCGCCGTGATCCTGTCGATCGTGCTTTTCTTCAAGCGGAACTGGTGGCCGCACGGCGAGGTGCTCGGCCGCGGTCCCGACGGGTGGCACGCCCTCGCCCAGCGGCCGCACGCGGAGCAGGTCGACGGCGTGGTCGTGTACCGGTGGGAGGCGCCGCTGTTCTTCGCGAACGCCGGCATCTTCCGGGAGCAGATCCGCCGGCTGGTCCGTCGGCGGAAGCCGACCTGGATCGTCCTGCAGTGCGAGGCCATCACCGACGTCGACATCACGGCGGCCGACGTGCTCGAACGGCTCGACCAGGAGCTGAACGCGCAGGGCGTCCACCTGGCGTTCGTGGAACTGCGGGACCGGCTCCGGCAGCTCGTGCTGCGCTACGGGCTGCTCACGACCCTCGACAGCGAGCACTTCTTCCCGACCGTCGACGCCGCGGTCGAGGCCATCGAACGCGAGCGCTCGGACGCCCCGCCGGGCGTGCTGGTGGACGAGCCAGGGCGAACCGACGCCGGGCCGGAAGCCGAACCGACTCCGTAGCGGGCGCACGGAACGGCGGAGGGGCCGCGACCCAGCCCGCCGCGGCCCCTCCGTGAGTGCGCCCTACGTCGAGGACGGGGCGCGTGCCTCGGCCGGCTCTCGCTCGGGGAGCTTCGAGCGGCAGGAGCCGACCGGGGTCTTCGTGATCCAGTTGTCGATGGGCTCGTGCGACCGCATCGCGCGCCACACGTCCTCCGCGCGGATCGGCATGTGCAGGATCTCCGCGCCGATGGCATCGCCGATCGCGTTGCCCAGCGCCGGCGCCACGGAGATCATCGGGTGCTCCCCGACGCCGCGGGCGCCGAACGGTCCATCGAGCTGCGGGGTCTCGACCGCGAGCGATTCGATGGCGAGCGGCAGGTCCTTCGCCGTCGGTATCTTGTTGTCGGTGAACGACGGGTTCAGCAGGTGGCCCTGCTCGTCGTAGATGTATCCCTCGCACACCGCGGTCCCGAGCCCCTGGATCATCCCGCCGATGGCCTGGCCCCGGACGATCGAGGAGTTGATGACCTTCCCGACGTCGAACACCGACGCGATCTTCAGGACCTCGAACTCGCCGGTGTCGGGATCGACCGCGACCACGATGCCATGCGCTCCGTACGTCCAGTCGAGCGCAGGGAGCCCCTGCCCGGTGGCCTTGTCGAGGTTCGTCAGGCCCTGCGCCGCGTACCGCCCCACGCCGACGATCGGCCCGCCGATCGCGTTGCCGTTCGGATAGGCGTAGCCGAGCGACAGCTGCGCGAACGTGACCCGTTCGGTCGGGCGGTGCTTGACGAACACGGCCTCGCCGTCGTGGTCGAGGTCCTCGAGGTTCGCCCGGAGGGCCTGCGCGGCGACGTCGTAGGCCTGCCGCAGCAGGTCGTCACACGCGAGGATCGTGGCGTTCCCGGTGAGGATCAGGCCCTTCGAAGCGACCGTCTGCCAGTCGTAAGGGTCCTTGTCGGTGTCCTTGTCGATCGTGACGCGGACCTTGTCGATCGAAAAGCGCAGCCGGTCGGCAGCGATCTGCGCGACCGCGGTGGCCGAGCCCTGACCGATCTCCGTGAGCGAAACGTTCACGATGACCGAGCCGTCGGAGTTCATCTTGATCACGGCGGCCGTCGCGGTGAACGGCGGCATGGCCGGCGCCTTGTGCAGCGTGGCGACGCCCTTGCCGACCTTCCGGCCGGTCCGCCGTTCGTGCTCCTGTTCCTCGGCGCTCAGGGAGCCGTAGCCGATCGCCTCGGCGGCCGCGTCCAGGCACTTGCGGGGATCGCCCGTGTGCTCCGTGATGACCTCGCCGGTCAGCGTGACCGAGCCCGGCCGCAGGAGGTTGATCCGGCGGAACTCGAGCGGGTCCATCCCGATCGCATTCGCCACGAGCTCCATGTGGCGTTCGAGCCCCCAGAAGAACTCGACATGGCCGAAGCCCCGGTACGCCGTGCCGTAGGGCTTGTTGGTGTAGATCGTGTAGGCGTCGATCCAGGCGTTGGGGATCTCGTAGGGCCCGGCGGCCGAGTACCCGGATGCGCGGGTGACGTTCACCGCGTAGTCGGCGTAGGCGCCGGCGTCCCAGTACATCGTCATCTGCTGGGCGGTGATCTTCCCGTCGTCGCGGACGCCCGTCTTGATGCGGTACCGCAGCGCACTCCGGCACGGCAGGAGGCTGAACTCCTCCTCCCGGCTCGCCTGGAACTTCACCGGCCGGCCGCCGGCCTTCCGCGACAGGCAGGCGAGGAGCGGCTCCAGGTGGATGCCGGCCTTGCCGCCGAACCCGCCGCCGACGTTCGGGACGATCACGCGAACCTGGTTCAGCGGGAGCTTGAACGCGTGGCAGAACAGCTGCCGGACCGTGAACGGCGACTGCGCGCTCGTCCAGATCGTGACGTTGTCGCCCTTCCGCCACTCGACGATCGCGACGTGGGTCTCGAGCGGGACGTGCTGCACGCTCGGGTTCGTGTACTCCCGCTCGACGATCCACTCCGCCTCCGCGAACCCCTGCTCGACGTCGCCCTTGCGGAGCTTGGTGAGGTTGGGGACGTTCGTGCCGGGCTGCGGCGTAAACGCGGCCTCGACGTACTCGTAGTCGCCGAGGTCGGGGTGGACGAGCGGCGCGTCGGGCTCGAGCGCCTGCATCTGGTCGAGGACGGGTTCGAGGACCTCGTACTCGACCTCGATGAGGTCGACGGCCTCCGACGCGATCTCCGGGGTCTCGGCCGCGACGGCCGCGACCGCCTCGCCGTGGTGCCGGACGACGTCGGTGGCGAGGATGTCCTTGTCGACCACGTACAGGCCGAGCTTCTCGTGGAGCTCGGTCCCGACCAGCACGGCGTGCACGCCCGCCAGCGCCTCGGCCTTGGAGGTCTCGATCGACAGGATCCTCGCTCGTGCGTGGGGGCTTCCCTTGATCCGGGCGTGGAGCATGCCGGGGAGCGTCATGTCGCTCGCGTACACGGCCTCCCCGGTGAGCTTGCCGACCGCCTCCACGCGGGGATGGCCGGTGCCGACGTAGGTGTGCGCGTCACGAGACATGCTGCAGCTCCCCCCTCGTCTCCTCGGTGAGCTGACCGGACGCGTCGAGGACGGCCTCGATGATCTGCTGGTAGCCGGTGCAGCGGCAGAAGTTCCCCTCGATGCCCTCCTTGATCTCCTCGACCGAGGGCGTGGCGTTGCCGGCGAGGAGCTCCCTGATGGACATCATCATGCCGCTCGTGCAGAACCCGCACTGCACGGCGTGGTTGCGGTCGAACGCCTCCTGGACCGGGGAGAGCTCCCCGTCCACGGCCTCGCCCTCGATCGTCTCGATCAGGCCGCCGTCCGCCTCGGCGGCGAGCACCAGGCAGGAGTTCACCGTGATCCCGTTCAGGAACACCGTGCACGCGCCGCACTCGCCGGCCGCGCACCCCTCCTTGGTGCCCGTCAGCTCCAGCTCCTCCCGCAGGAAGCGCAGGAGCGTCAGGTGCTCCGCGATGTCGCGTTCGTAGACGCGACCGTTGACGGTGACCGAGATCCGCATCACGCCACCTCCTGGTGCAGTCTGCGAACGAACACCTCGACCATGAACGCGCGGTACTCCTTGCTGGCCCGCACGTCGCTGATGGGCCTGATCGCTTCCCGGGCGGCCGCCACGACCGCCTCGGCATCGTCGGTCTCGGACAGGCCGTTCACCGACAGCGGCGTGGGGGCGCACGAGCTGATGCCGAGCCGGATCAGCCCCTCGTGCTTCGACAACGCCACGCCGACGATCCCGAGGTCGTGGCCGTTGATGCGCTTGAGCTTGCGATAGTCGCCGCGGGCGCCCGACGAGTCCGGGGGAACGACGATCCCCTCGAGCACCTCATCCGGCTCGAGCACGGTCGCCTTCACGCCGGCGAAGAACTCCTGCAGCGGAACCTCCCGCCGGCCGCGCGCCGACGAGATCATCGCCTGCGCCTTCAGGCACAGCAGCCCGGGCGCCATGTCCGAGCAGGGCGACGCGTTGACGATGTTGCCCACCACCGTCGCCCGGTTCCGGATCTGGTGCGAGGCCAGGTCCCGGGCACACGCGACCAGGATCGGGAACCGCTTCCGGATCACGTCGCTCGCGAGGACGTCGCTGATGGTGACGGCGGGGCCGATGGTCAGGCCGTCGGCCTCGCTCCATTCGATGCCCGGGAACTCGGCGACCTTCTTCAGGTCGACGACGACCTCGGGGTGCCGCAGACCGATGCGGATGTCGCCGAGCAGGTCGGTGCCACCCGCCAGCAGCCTGGCGTCGCTCCCGTGGTCCGCGAGGAGGCCGTGCAGCTCCGCCCGCGACACGGGAGCCCGGTACTTGAACGTCGTGATCATGCACGCCTCCTCTCGTGGGGTGCCGGGCCGGTCGCGCCAGGGATCGACGACCGGCCCGGCAACCGCCGGTTACGGTTCGTCCAGGAACGCCACGGCGCGGCAGAACGCCGACTCGCCGCCCTGGAACCGCCAGGGGAAGCACCCGAACGTGACCTTCTGGTCGAGCACCTGGTCGATCTGGCCGCCGAGGTTCTCGATGTGGATCACGTCGTGCGGGAACAGGTACTTGTGCATGACCTGGTAGTCCGACCGCGGCCACAGCTCGTCGATGGACTTCCCCAGCTTCTCCTCCGCCAGCGCCGCCTCGTCCGGCCGCGCCTTGCGGATGAGCGTGTTGAACGGGTAGTCCATGCTGCCCGCGTCGACCGCCATCCACCGGACGCCCCGGTCGAGGACGAACTCGGCGAACTCGCGCGTCGGTCCCGGGTGGCGCAGGAAGTACTTCTCCTCGTCCACCTCGCTGCGGTCGACCCAGTTCTCCGGGTAGTACTTGTGGTAGCCGGTGTTCACGATGAGGATGTCGCCCTTCTCGATCGTGATCCCGGTCTCGACCTCCCACTTCTCGAAGTGCTCGGGGTAGTAGATGTCGTAGTCCCCGAGGCCGAACTTCGTCAGGTCGACGACGCACGCGGGACCGATCAGCCAGTCGAGCGGGAGCTCGCCGATGAACTTGCCGCGTGAGTAGAAGTGCGCCGGCCCGTCGAGGTGGGTCCCGACGTGCAGGGTGGAGGTCAGCAGCTGGCCTCCGACGGTCTCGAAGGCGAGCCGCTTGATCCACTTGATCTCCGGGCCGCCGTAGTTGACGAACCCCGGAGTGTTCGCGCTGAAGTCCTGGGACAGGTCCAGGACGTTCAAGGTCTTCACCATCCCCGCTCCCTCCTCACACGTTCACTTCGTCGGGGATGTGCATGACGCTGTTGGCCTCGATCACTTCGGCGGGCACTTCGAAGTCGAGGTCGGCCCCGATCATCTGGCGGATGTAGTCCTTGACGACCGCGTCCCAGTAGTCCTTGGTGACGTAGTAGACGCGGGCCCCTCCCAGCTCGTGCTGGTATTCGGGCCAGGGGTAGCTGGGCTGGGCCATGCCGAGGCCCCAGCGGTGCCACCCGTTGTAGCTCTCGTAGGTGGCCCACCACTCGGTGTTCTTCAGGATCTCGAACGCGTAGTAGGCCTTGGCGTAGTACATGACCGCGCCGATGCGGCCGCCCCGGGCGAGGGCCATCGTGTGCAGGCTGATGTTGACGTCGGCGTCGCGCAGCCGGCCGTTGGCGAAGCCCACCCACTCGCCGTCGATCAGGCCGACCAGCGTGTAGGGGTCCTTCAGCCGGCTGCGGTACCAGCCGGCGATCTCGGCGTACACACGGGCGCCCACCACGTCGTAGAAGTCGTGGTCGGCGTCCTTGACCTTGTCCATGTACCGCATCATCCCGGGGGCCTCGTCGAGCGTGGCCTCCCGGATGTAGAGCGTCCGTCCGTCGCGGAGCCTGACCGTGGCGCCCGGCCACGGCGGCACGCCCATCGACGGGGCCTGCAGCAGGGGCTCGATCTCCCGCACGTCCAGGGTGATCGTCTCCTGCGAGACCTTGGTGGGTGGCTCGAGGTGCATCTCCTTGCCTCCTTCTCTCCGGGCCGCCGCTTGGCGGCCCGGAGGCTTGGTCCCGGTGGGGTCCGCGGGCGCCGCGCGAAGCGCGGCGCCCGCGTGGTTGCAGCGCCGACGCTCAGTGCGCCGTCAGGTGCGGAACCTTGTCGGTGTCCGACGTCGCGCCGTTGTGCTCCGGCGCGGCGGCCGGCTCGACCGGCTCGAGCTCCGCCGGCTGGCCGCGGTTGATGCCGAAGCGGCCGCCGAGGCGCATCACGTGGTAGGCGATGATCGTGGCGAAGGTGCCGATCGCGATGCCCGTGAACGAGTAGTTCTTGTCCTTGGACTCCCACATGAAGTTGGCGGCGCCCATGATCACGCCGATCGCGGCCGGGAACAGGTTGATCGGGTTCTTGAAGTCGACCTTGTTCTCGACCCAGATCCGGCCGCCGAGGACGACGATCAGGCCGTACAGGACGACCGTCGCGCCGCCGAGGACGCCCGCCGGGATGCTCGTGATGAGGACCCCGAACTTGGGGATCATCGCGAGCCCGATGGCGAACAGGCCGGCCACGATGTACGCGGCCGTCGAGTACACGCGGGTGGCCGCCATGACGCCGATGTTCTCGGCGTA
>DATLUW010000819.1:0-2292 GCA_035577825.1 Actinomycetota bacterium
CCTCGAGCTGGTCGCGGCCGTGGACACGATGGGCGGCGACGACGTCGAGGGCGTCGCCATGGCGCGCGAGCCGCAGGCGCTGGTCGACGGGGGCGCGGAGGTCGCCGTCGACTTCACCCGGCCGGACGCGGTCCTCGCGAACGTGCTGTGGTGCGTCGACAATGGCGTCCACGTCGTGGTCGGCACGACCGGTATGACGCTCGACGACCTCGGCCGCATCGAGGCCGCCATCGGCGACGCCGGCGGCCGGTCCAACGTGTTCGTGGCGCCGAACTTCGCGATCGGGGCGGTGCTGATGATGCAGTTCGCACAGCAGGCGGCGCGGTTCCTGCCGGCGGCGGAGGTCATCGAGCTGCACCACGACGGGAAGGTCGACGCGCCGTCGGGGACCGCGATGTCCACCGCGCGGAAGATCGTGGAAGCACGGGCGAACGCCTTCCACGGTCCGGACGGCGAGACCGTCGAGGGCTCCCGGGGCGGCGACCTCGAAGGCGTACGGATCCACTCGGTCCGCCTCCCCGGGCTGGTCGCCCACCAGGAGGTCATCCTGGGCGGCCCCGGCCAGACGCTCACGATCCGCCACGACTCGATGGACCGGTCGTCGTTCATGCCGGGCGTGCTGCTCGCGGTGAAGGAGGTCGGCGGCCACCCCGGCCTCA
This sequence comes from Actinomycetota bacterium, assembly GCA_035577825.1. Classification (GTDB taxonomy): domain Bacteria; phylum Actinomycetota; class UBA4738; order UBA4738; family JACQTL01; genus DATBHM01. Next base: position 660 of record DATLUW010000819.1, read on the forward strand.
CGGTCGGCCTCGAGCGCCTGCTCGGCCTGTGACGCCGAACGGGCCCCGGGTCCGGCTTGCGGGCGTGTTCGCCCATCCGGACGACGACACGTTCAGCATCGCCGCGACCGTCGCCCGGCACGCGCCGGACATCGAGGTGCTCTCGATCCTCGCCACGAGCGGCGAGGCGGGAGAGATCGCACCTGGAACCGTCGCGACCCGAGAGACCCTCGGCGAGGTGCGGGACGACGAGGCGCGCGCTGCGTACGCGGCCCTCGGAGCGCCCCTGGCGAGGATCGAGCTCCTCCGCGAGCCGGACGGCGGCCTAGGGGATGCCGACCGGGAGTCGCTGGTGGCCCGGGTGACCGAGCGGCTGGTGGAGTTCGCGCCGACGGTGGTGGTGACGTTCGGCCAGGACGGGGTCACGAAGCACGTCGACCACGTGACCATCGGCGCCGTGGCCACCGAGGCGTTCCACCGGGCCCGGGAGCGTTCCCGCGCGCCGCGGGCGTTCCGCCGGCTCCTGTACACCGCGATCCCGTGGTCGCTCATCCGCGAGTGGCAGCGAGCGCAGGTCGAGGCCGGGCAGGAGCCCATGGACCCCGACGCCCCGTTCATGCCCCGCGGCGTCGACGACGACACCATCGCGATCGAGGTCGACGCCCGCCCGGTCATCGACGCCGTCATCGCGGCGTTCCGTGCACATCGGACCCAGGCCGGCGCCATGGAGGACATGCCGGAGGACCGCCTCCCGGACATCTTCCGGAGCGAACACTTCGTCATGGCGTGGCCGGAGCGCGAACCCGGCACGCCGAGGCTCTCGGACGTGTTCCACGGGCTCGATCCGGCCTGAACGGCCGCACATCCGGCGGTCGCGTCAGCCGATGGTGGGCTCGGCCTGCATCGTGGAACCGTCGACCTCCGCCGCGAGCGTCCCCGCGTTGCGCCTGCCCAGCATGAGGGCGACCAGCATGCCCACGAGGCAGAGCACGGCGGAGATCACGAACACCTCGTGGTACTCGATCCACAGGGCGGCCTTCAGCTTGCGGTCGTAGATGACCTGATCCCTGGCCGTGATCGGGACGTTGAGGTGTGCGGTCAGCTGCTGGTAGCGGTGGAGCCCCCAGGCTGCGGCGCCGGCGACCCCGATCAGCATCCCCAGCATTCGCCCCACGACGATCGCGGAGGACGCGACGCCGTGCTGTGCCGGGTCCGACGACCGCAGCGTGGCGGCGGTGACCGGCGCGATCACGAGACCAAGCCCGAACCCCGCGATCAGCAGGTCCACGTCCGCACGGGGCAGCGAGATCGGCCCGAGCACGTGCCGGGCCTGTTCGAGCCGGACGCCCGGCCACCCCGCCATGAGCCAGAACCCCACCGTCGACATCGCCATGCCGAGCGAAGCGGTGAGCCGCTCGGACGTCCGAACCGTGAGCCAACCACCCACGAGCGCTCCGATCGGGAGCCCGATCAGGAACCAGGACAGGAACAGCGCCCCGCCCAGCGCGGTCCGGTCGAGAACGGTCTGCGCGACGAGTGGGACCTCGACCAGGGAGATCATGAGGGCCCCGCCGGCGAGCATGTTCGTTCCCATGGCCGCGAGGAACGGCTTGGCGTCGATGCCGCCGGGATCGATGAGCCGGGTGGGGGAGAC
>DATLUW010000820.1:0-3137 GCA_035577825.1 Actinomycetota bacterium
ACATCACCGACCGCAAACGGGCGGAGGAGGAGCTCCGGCGAGCCCTCGAGATCGAGCGCGAGGCCGGCGACCGGCTGCGCGCGCTCGACGAGATGAAGAACATGTTCCTCCACGCGGTGTCGCACGAGCTGCGGACGCCGCTCTCGGCGGTCCTGGGGTTCGCGCTCACGCTCGAGCGGCCCGACCTCGACCTGCCCCCGGAGGAGGCCCGCGATATCGCCGCCCGCATCGCCACCAACGCCCGCAAGCTCGAACGCCTGCTCGCCGACCTGCTGGACCTGGACCGGCTGGACCGCGGGATCATGGAGCCGATGCTCCACCCGGTCGACCTCGCGGAGCTCGCGCGGCGGGTGGTCCGGGAGTCCGACGTGGCCTCCCGCCGGAGCGTCGAGGTCGACGCCGAGCCCGTGATGGTCTCGCTCGATGCGGCGAAGGTCGAACGCATCGTCGAGAACCTCCTCGCGAACGCCGTGCGGCACACGCCGTCGGGCTCGCGGGTGTGGGTGCGCGTGCGCCGGGTGGTCGGCGGCGCGCTGCTGTGCGTCGAGGACGACGGACCGGGCGTGCCGCCGGACATGGCGGATTCGGTGTTCGACCCGTTCGTCCGGGGGCCGGGCGCGCCGACCCACTCGCCCGGGGTGGGGGTCGGACTGTCGCTCGTGGGGCGGTTCGCGGAGCTCCACGGCGGCCGGGCCTGGGTGGAGGAACGCACGGGCGGCGGGGCGTCGTTCCGGGTCTTCCTGCCGCGGAACGAGGTCACCGAGGCGTAGCGTCCGCGGACCCGCACGGCCGGCTGGAGCCCTCAGGCCGCGGTGCGACCCGCGGTCCGGGCGATCAGCTCGGCGCGGTCCGCCGGGCCGGCCGCCACCACGATGACCCAGGTCGCGCCCGAATCGCCGAGCGAACGCACGTGTTCCTCGAACCGCTCCGCGCTTCCGACCCAGATGTCGTCGGTGCTCATCCCCCGCTCCCGGCGGGCGGTCGCGAGTCGTTCGGCCTCGGGCTCGTCCTCGCCGACCAGCGCGATCCCGGCCCAGGTCGGCTCGACCTCGCGGCCGGCGGCGCCCGCCTCCTCGGCCAGCAGCCTCGCCTTCCGGGCGAACTCCTCCGCCGACGCCCCCCAGCCGTTCCAGCCGTCCGCGACCGCGCCGGCCAGGCGCACGACCTCGTCCGCCTGCGCCCCCACCCACAACGGCGGCCCTCCGGGGCGCACCGGCGGCGGCAGCAGGGGGCCGGCAATCGGCGGGACCTGGTCGCCGCCATCCCAGGCGTCGCCCCGGAACAGCGCCTTCACCGCCGCGACCAGCTCCGCCAGGTGCACGCGGCGTTCGGACTTCGACAGGGTCGGGATGCCGAACGCCCGATGCTCGGGCTCGTCGATCGGGTCGCCGGTGCCGACGCCCAGGATCATGCGCCCGCCGGTGATGTCGTCGATCCCGGCCGCCATCTTCGCGAGCAGCCCGGCCGGCCGGAGCTGCGCCCGGGCGACGAGCGTCCCGACCTGCACCCGCGATGTCACCGCACCCACGGCGGCGAGCGTCGTGAACGCCTCCAGCGACGGGCGGTCGGGCGAGGCGCCCGGCGGGAAGAAGTGGTCGAACACGAACACGCCGTCGTAGCCGAGGCCCTCGGCCCGCCGCGCCGCGTCCAGGACCCGGTCGGTGCTCCCGGAGAACAGCGGCAGGACGAGCCCGAGCCGCGGCGTCATCCGCCCCCGCCGGGGAGCCCCTCGAGGGCGAGCAGGCCCGCGCCGATCCCGCCGGCGTCGTTCCCCAGCTCGGCCGGGACGATCGGGACCGGGGGCCGGTAGCCCCGGCCCTCGATGGCCACCTCCGACGCCTCGCGCGCCGGTTCCAGCAGGAACTCGCCGGCGCCCATCGCCGCGCCGCCGCCGATCACGACGATGTCGGGGTCGATGATGTTGACCAGGCCGGCGATGCCCTCGCCGAGGCGCCTGCCCGCGTCGGCCAGCACGCGGATGGCGAGCGGATCGCCCTGCTTCGCCGCCGCCACGGCGTGGGGGCCGCGAACCGCCGAGGGGTCACCTCCGGCCATCTTGAGGATGAGCGACTCCGGCGTCTCGGCGACGGCCTCCCGCGCCATCCGGTCGATCGCCCGGCCGGACGCAACCTGCTCCCAGCACCCCCGGTTGCCGCAACCGCACCGCGGCCCGCCGGGCTCGACGATGATGTGGCCGATCTCGGCGGCGAACCCGTGCGCGCCGCGGAACAGCCGGCCGCCGGCGACGATGGCGCCGCCGATGCCGGTTCCCACGGTGACCAGCAGCATGTCGTTGGCGTCGCGACCGGCGCCGCACCGGAACTCCCCCCACCCGGCCGCGGCCGCGTCGTTGTCGACCACGCAGGGCAGCCCCGTCGCACGTTCGATCCGCTCGCGGAGCCCGATCTCGCGGAAGGGCAGGTTCGGGCCGTAGCGGATGATCCCGGTCGCCGCCTCCACCAGCCCGGCGACGCCCACCCCGACGGCGACGCTCTCCGGGCGGGCCAGCCGTCGCGCCATCGACTCGAGCGCGGCAGCGACCTCCTCCGGGCCGGCCGGCGGGGTGGGCTCCAGCGCGCGTTCGAGCACGCGGCCGCCGGCGTCGATGCGGTACCCGGCGATCTTCGTTCCCCCGATGTCCAGGCCGACGGCCTCGACGGCCCCGGCATCGCCTGAGGCGCTCACCGGATCCGGATGTGTTCGAGGCCGCCCGAGCGGGCCACGGCCTCGGCCCGGGCGTCGATCATGGCCTTCACCGCGAGCATCAGCTCCGTCCCCGCGGCCATGAGGTGCTGGACGACCTCGGGCCGGGCGGCCTCCGCGAACGTCAGCGCCATCCCGACCGGGCAGAAGGCGACCGGGCAGACGTGGCCGCCCGCCAGGGGGTTCGCCCGGCCGAACCCGCCGTCGCCGGCCTCCACGCGCGGGTCGCGGGCCGAGGAGGCGGCATCGGCGGCGCCGCGCGACGAGCCCGCCCGCGAGGACCCCGACCGGCCGCCGGACGGGGCACTCCCGGCGCCGGACGCCGAGGTCCGGCGGGGTCGCTCCGTGCCGCCCGCCGCCGCGCTCCGCGCGCTCTGGGCCTTAGTCATGCGGGATCTTTTCTTTCGGTCGTTCTGTTCGTCGCGGACTTGGTC
>DATLUW010000821.1:0-2894 GCA_035577825.1 Actinomycetota bacterium
AGCCCGGAACCGTCGGCACGTGGAAGATCTCGGTGGTCGGCTTCCTTCCGAACGCAAACGACGCCATGCATCAGGCGAACCCGTTCAACGACAAACCGAAGGCGGGCCAGCAGTATGTCCTGGTAACGCTTCGCGCCACGAACACCGGCAAGAAGAGTGCAACCGCGTACTTCGAGCTGAGCTTCTCGCTGATCCCGATGAGCGGGACCTCGGTCGAACCTGCGTTGGCGATCGCTCCCGACGATCTCAGCGACCGCAACAACGTTCCGGCGGGTGCAAGCGCTGAGGGAACTATCCCGTTCATGGTCCCGACGAAAGACGTGCCCTCGGTCGTCCTCTACATCGAGGACCTGTCGTTCAACACGCACAGCGCCTTCTTCGCCGTGCGATAGGTCAGGGCCCGGGGCGGGCTTGGAGGGCCTCGCGGACCGGGTCGTGGTCGAGAGGGAACGGGTCCCCGGCCTCGCGCAGGATCTCGACGCCCCAGGCGGCGTCCGCTCCGCTGGCAGAATCCCAGCCGGAGACGACCCGTTCGGCCCAGGTGGCCCAACGGGCGGTCGCGGCGTGCTGTTCGCAGAGGAGGCGGGCGACCAGCGCGCTCACGTCGAACCGCTCCGGATACTCCCCCTCCCCCGCGTCGTACAGGTCGGCGAACCCCCGGAAGTGCTCGATGGCCGCCAGTGACTCGTCGCGGAGGGCGCGGATGGACGCGAGGAGGTCGTCGCGGGTTCCATTCTCCGCGAAGAAGACCTTGAGCACCGCCTCCGACTCGTACCGCTGGCGCGAGCTCGGCGAGGCGAGCCACCGGGCGAGCGCCGCCTTCCCGGCGTCGGTGATCGAGTAGACGGTGCGGCGGCGTTCGCCGGTTCGCTCCTCACGGGCCTCGGCGAGGCCGGCCTCGACCAGGCGCCTCGGCTCGGCGTAGACGTTGCTCTCGGCTCGGGGCCACAGGTAGTGCAGCGACCGCCGCATCTGCCGCGTGAGCTCGTACGTCGAGTGTTCGCCGATGGCGAGGACCGACAGCACCCCGTACGAGGTCGTCGTCAAGGCCCGGGTTTGACTCTTGCTCTCGACAGGAGTATCCATATGCTCCTGTCAGGAGTGTATGCCCTCAGGAGGCATCCGATGGAACGACCGGAACCCTCGCTCCGGGTGGCGACGCCCGAGGACGCCGACCGCATCGACGCCCTGATGAAAGCGTCCGCGGCCGGGCTCTTCCCCGCGTACTACGACGAACGCCAGGTCGCGAGCGCCGTGGTCCTCGTCGCCCAGGTCGACCGGGCGCTGCTCGAGGACGGAACGTACTTCGTGCTCGAGAGCGAGGGCGAGTTCGTGGGGTGTGGAGGCTGGACCCGGCGCCACCGGCTGTACACGGGAAGCGGCGACGCCGAGGACGACGGCCGGCTGCTCGACCCGGCCAGTGAGCCGGCCAAGGTCCGGGCGATGTTCGTTCGGCCTGACTGGACCCGACGCGGGCTGGGCCGGCGGATCATCCGGGAGTGCGAGGCCGCCGCCTGGCGCGAGGGTTACCGCCGGATGGCGCTCCTCGCGACGCTCGCCGGCGTCCCGCTCTACCTCGCGTGTGGGTTCGAACCCCTCGGGGAGACCGAGGTCGCGCTCTCCGACGGCGTCCTGATGGCCTGCGTCGCGATGGAGAAGCCAATCAACCCGCCAGCCGGATCCGATCAGAGGACACTCGCCGCATCACCGCACACAGGCACCCTCGGATAGGTTCGCCGACGGGCCCCGGTTCGGCTCTTCTAGACTCGGCGACGTGATCGGGATCCGGTCCGACGACGACGTGTTCCTCCGGCTGCACGAAGAGCGCCGTGCGGACGAGATCTTTCGCGTCGCGGACGAGAACCGCGATCACCTGCGCCCGTGGATGCCGTGGATCGACGGAACGAAATCGCCGGACGATACGCGGGCCTACCTGCGCACGACGCTCGCCAACCTCGCGGAGGGCCGGCAGTACGGGTTCGAGATCCTCGAGCGCGGCGCGATCGTGGGCGCAATCGACATACGGATCGTGGCCGAATCCCTGGAGGGAGAGATCGGCTATTGGCTCGCCGAGGACGCCCAGGGCCGCGGGATCGTCACGCGCGCGACGGAGACGCTCGTCCGGTTCGGGTTCCACGACCTCGGACTCAACCGGATCGTGATCCTGTGCGCGGTCGACAACGTCCGGAGCCGGGCCGTCCCCGAACGGCTCGGATTCGCCCAGGAGGGCCTTCACCGGGAACGCGACGTCCATCCCGGCCGCGAACCGAAGGACCAGGTGGCCTACGCGCTCCTGCGTTCGGGATGGGACTCCCGCTCCGGCTAGAAGAACGCGCCGCGGCGGGACATCAGGTTGCGGTAGAGCATCTGCTGGATCTGGTCGCGGATGCGGTCGGTCTCGTTGAACACCAGCATCGCGTCCTGCCAGGCGTCGTCTTCGAAGTGGTCGGTCGGGATCGGCTCGCCGAACTCCACGATCCATTTCGACGGCAGGGGGATGGCCCCGAGCGGCCCCAGCCAGGGGAAGAACGGCGTGATCGGGAAGTACGGGAACCCGCCCAGCCGCGCCAAGAGGCGGGCGTTCCCGATCATCGGGTAGATCTCCTCGGACCCCACGATCGCGACCGGGATCATCGGCACCTTCGCGCGGAGCGCGAGCTCGATGAACCCGCCCCGCCCGAACCGCTGCAGCCGGTAGCGCTCCTTCCAGCCCTTCCCGACGCCCTTGTACCCCTCCGGGAACACCCCGACGAGCTCGCCCTTGCGGAGCAGCCGGAACGCGTCGTTCGGCGTCGCAAGCGTGTTCCCCGTCTTCCGCGCAATCGGCCCGGAGAACGGCGTCCGGAACGCGAGGTCGGCCGCCAGCAGCCGGAGGTGCCGCCTGGCCGGGTGTT
>DATLUW010000822.1:0-4773 GCA_035577825.1 Actinomycetota bacterium
CGTGAGCGCGTCGTCGAGCTCGGCCCCGCCCAGGGTGCGGTACGGCGTGGGCTCGAGGTCGAGCACGGCGTCCCAGGGGTCCAACTTGGCGAGCTGCTCGAACCACGTCGCTCCGCGGGCGACGAAGAGATCGGCGAGGGCGGGGTCGTACGTGCTGCCGCTTCGCTCCCGCGCGGCGTCCAGTGCCTTCGCCGGCGAGGTCAGTCGGCCGATCGCCTCCATGTCGTGGCTGAGGTGCACGACGCGCATGGCGAGGGGGATTTCCTCACCCTTCGCCCCCGCGGGGTAGCCGTGCCCGTTCCACCGCTCGTAGGTGAAGCGGATGGCGTCCCGGACGTCGGCCCCGAACCCGAGCCGCTGCACCAGCACGTCGGCCGCCTCGCACCCCGTCGCGAAGTTGTGGACCGCCCACTCATGGGCGCCCTCCTGGATCGACCGCGCGATCTGCTCGTGCTCCCCGGGATCGCGGCCGGCGGTCGCGAACGCCACCATCGCGCCCAGGACCTTGGCCGGATCGGCGGTGTCGAGCACCAGCGTCTGCGCGAGGAGGGCGACGTCGTCGCCGAAGACGGTGGCGATCTCGTGCGCGTGGCCCGTGCATCCCACGTAGCGCAGGAGCGCGACCCAGTAGACGGTGTCACGGACCGTCCTGTCGAAGCCCGCCTCCTCGCACAGAGCCACACCCAGGAGGCACGAGCGGAACTGCGACTCGAGGGGCTGCCCGAATGCGTTGTCCTGCGCGAGCGTGAACGTCGCGGCGAGCTCACCCAGGCGAAGCGATGTGGCCGAAATAGGGAAACCTCCCGATGCGGCGGTGGCAGAGCAACCGCGAGGCTATACCTGCCAACGAGCAGAAAGGAAGGAACGAGCAGGATCGTGCGGCGAAGGGAAAGGCCTGAAGAACGGCCCGGAGGAAGGAGAGGAACGATGATCCTGGCAACCACGACCGTCGAGGATTTCGACCGCTTCGAGAAGATCTTCTCGACCAAAGGCGCGGACAAGCGCCGGCAGCACGGGTCCAAGGGAGCGACCGTCTACCGCGATCCCAACGAGGGGGACCGGGTCTGGGTGCTCTTCGATTGGGACGAGGAGGGCTGGAAGAGCTTCGTCTCCGACCCCGAAGTCCCTCCGATCATGCAGGAGGCCGGGCACAAGGGCCGGCCGCAGGCGGCCGTGCTCGGTGGCCGGTACGACGCTTAGCACGCCACGGGGATCGCCGATCGGCCCGGGCCGATCGGCGATCCGCGGTCAACGCGGCCCGCAGTCAACGCGACCGCGTTTCCGCCAATGTGGTTCGCTCCAATGGGGCGAACAACTTCGTGCTGAGCGAACTCGACTGCTTTCAATATCGCTCATTTGATTGTGTTGCTGAGACTCAGGTGGGTGAATCCCGTAACTCAGATGCGGTATTGACGCGGGTCCCGTTGGGGGAAACGATCATCACTCGTCGTCGACGAAGGAGGGGGGCCGCATGAGTCGCACCTTGGTGGGCTTTGCGCTCCGGGTGGCGCTTCTTCTCGGAGCGTTTCCTGATGCGGTCGGGACGACTTCGACCGGCGGGTGTCCACGGGGTGCCGGGGAAGAGCTGGCAGCTGGTGACCGGCGAAAGCTTGGGCGTCGCTGAGGGAAAACCGAATGGGATCTCCTTCGACGGCAACCAGGATTTTGCTCGGCTGCCTCACGCCTGTGCTGTCTTCCGCGACTGCAATCAACGCGGACGCGCTGGCATTCGGGGACCCGACGGTCGGCGCGTGGACCGACACGGGCGCAACCACCCGGACGCAGTTGCGCTGCGTCCGATACCGAGGGGAGGGGCATATGAGGAAAGCTGTTCTTCTTGCGGCGGCGGTATTCGTTGTCGCGCTGGTTCCGGGCGGGACCGCACTTGCGTACCCGCCGGATCGGGTACCCACGGCGAATCAACCCGTGGACCTGGCCGCAGGCGACGTCTGCGCATTCAACGTTCACGTCGAGCCCGTGGTGGACAAGGAGGTCTCGACCTCCCACTACGACTCGGCCGGCAACCTCCGCTGGATCGGGGTGACCGGCCGGCTGATCGTCGAGGCGACCAACACGGACACGGGCAAGTCCGTCAGGGTGAACATCTCCGGCCCCGGCCGGTTCTCGTTCCTGCCCGACGGGACGCTCATGCTCGACGCCACGGGGAACTGGCTGCTCTTCCAGCGGGCGATCGACACGCCCTCCCACGAGATGCTCCTGAACTCGGGGCACATCATTGCCAACCTCGGCTCGGCTCCCGGCGCCCCCGTCGTCATCCAGCAGCGGACCGGCCACGCGAGCAACCTCTGCAACGCACTCGTGTAGTCCGAGGCTCGGATCCCGGTGACGGCGCAGGGGGGGCGCCGTCACCGGTACTCCGGCTCCCGAAAGCAGGCCGGGCAGGCCGCCCGACCTCAGCAGCAGACGAGTCTGGCCCGCAGCATCGGCTCGCGGGCGTGCCGTTCGGCCCAAGTCGAGCGCCCCCGCCCTCCTATTCCTGACCGGACTGTGGAGGACCCCCCGTCCGCCACTCCAGGGCCATGATCTCGAAGGGCGCCGCGATCCCCTTCACGGAGACGGTTCGCACATCCGACACGGCCAATGTGCTCGCGTCCATGTCGGCCAGGGTGTCGGCGGTGACCAGGATCTCGCCGCCGGCCGCGAGCGACGCCACCCGGGCCGCCTTGTGCACCTCGACGCCGCTGAAGTCTTGCCCTCGACGGGTCGCTTCCGCCGCATGCACTCCCATGCGCACCTGGGGAGCGAACCCGTGCGCCCGGCGGTGCTCCGCCAGAGCCCGCTGGACTGCCACCGCGCACGTCAGCGCCGCCCGTGCCCCGTCGAAGGCGACGAAGAAGCCGTCGCCGGTGTGGTGGGCGACCTCCCCTCCGTGCGTTGCGAAGAGGGATCGAAGTGCCTGGTCGTGCCACGCGAGGAGGTCCTCCCAGGCCTCGTCGCCGATCAGGCTCACCAGGTCCGTCGACTTCACGATGTCGGTGAACATGAATGCTCGGCGGACCCGCTCGGGGGACTCGCCCCCGGCGGTGAGCTCCGAGAGAAAGGCTCCCGCGGTCTCCGCCGCCGGGCGTGCACCAAGCCGCTCGAGCATGTCCCGGCTCGAACGCGCCTCCATGACCGCTGCTTCATCGTCTCCCGACCGATGATGGGCCCTGGCCATCAGCAGGCGCAGCTCTGCCACCTCGTAAGGCGCCTCGATCTCCTGCCACAGCTTTCTCGCCCGCCGGAGGTCCGGGAGCGCCCCCGCGGGGTCGCCCCGGGCGAGGAGGACGGCCCCGCGCGCGCTCTGAGCGATGGCGTGGAGTGACGCGGCCTCGAACTCGCCGACGAGCGACCCGAGCTCGTCTGCGGCCGACCCCGCGACCTCCAGATCACCGGCCACGATCGCGATCTCGGTCTGCGCGGCCAGGAGCCGGATGCGAAGGCAATGGTTCTCGCTGACCTCGGCGAGGGCCTCGCGGATCCCGGAGCCGGCCACCTCCAACTTCCCCTGGGCCAGCCGGAGCAACGACAGGCCGGGTTCCGGGTTGAAGCCGAACTCCTGGGCTCTGGCGAAGGCCTCTCCCGCTCCCCGGAAGTCGCCCAGCCGGCGTCGGACCTCCCCGATCTCGTAGTTGGCGGGTCCCAGGCCCGAGAAGAAGTTGAACCGGGGCAGCTCCTCGCAGGCCATCCGGGCCTCTTCCTCGGCCAAGGTCAACGAGCCGGCGAGTCGCAACAGCTCGGCCTTGTGGATCCGGCAGACGCCGGGAAACGCGGGAACGGACTCACGATCGCACCAGCGCAGGGTGGACTCGGTCCATTCCGCCGCCCGACGGTAGTCCCCGAGTTTGGAGCAGATGCCGATCATCCCGCAGTACACGTAGCCGGCGGCATCCGGACCGAGTTCCCCACCAACGACCGCCGCCATGGCTTCGTCCAGCAGCCCCTTCCCTTCGCCGACCCTGCCCAGCAGGCAGAGCGCATGCCCCTTGTCGTGGAGGCTCATCCCCTGGAGGTCGCGGTCTCCCGTTCGAAAGGCGATCTCGAGCGCCTTCTCGTAGTGCGAGACGGCAGCCTCGAAGTCGCCCTGGAACCAGCTCAGGAGACCCTGCATCCACACCAGCCAGCCGTGCACCGGCCACTCCGGGTTCTCTGCTGCAAGGCGTCCGGCTCTGGCCGCCCACCCCTGGGCCTGAGACAGCAACATCCGCATGCCGTGCTGCTCGGCCACCCGGAAGGCCATCATCGCCGCGGCGGCCCGATCGCCCTCGCTCAGGTATGCGCCGAAAGCCCGCTCCAGGGCTTCGACGGTCTCGTCGGGGCGCGCCGCCCAGTAGGCCGCCTCGGCCAGGAGATGGAGGCCCTCGCCGGCCAGGGATCCCTCCCGGTCGGCCTGCGAGAGCGCGTCGTACGCGTCGGCCCAGTCGTGTCGTTCGAGCGCGTCACGGCCACGCTCAAGTAGGGAATGGCCTGAGACGTCCGTCACGAGCTCCCCTCCCCGATGGGCCGGGATTCTACTTCGCCCCCTCCGCGCCGACCTACGCATCTCCCCCCAGGAACCCGAGGTCGCCCCGCCCCCCGAGGCGGTGCTCGACCTGGTCTCGTTGGGCGGAGACAATCGGCGGAGAGCGATGACGACCATCAACGTCCGAGACTCGGTCCCGGAGGACACCGCCTACCTCGTGGAGCTCAGGCAGCAGCTCCGTGCCGCTGACTGGTGGCTCGAGGGGTGGCCGAGGGAGGGGGACATTGCCGTCATTGCGACGAACGAAGAAG
>DATLUW010000823.1:0-2141 GCA_035577825.1 Actinomycetota bacterium
CCGCTCGGCACCACCGTGAACGGCCACTCGTTCCTCATCGCCATGTTCATGAGCCTGTTCGTCGTCTACGGGTTCGACACGGCGTCGACCCTCGCCGAGGAGACGAAGAATCCGCGGAAGGAGGCGCCGAAGGCGGTCCTCGGTTCGATCATCGGCGCGTTCATCATCGGCGGGATCTTCCTGTGGGCGATGCTGATGGCGATCCCGAACCCGGCCGGCAAGTTCATCGGGACGATCGCGGGCCCGCAGACGATCATCGAGGCGAACCTCTCCACCGCGTGGTCGACCGTCTACCTGCTGATCGTGTCGGCGGCGATCTTCGTGTGCTGCATGGCGATCATGACCTCGACCGTGCGGCTGGCGTTCGGCATGGCGCGCGACAACCAGCTGCCGCTGTCGAAGCCGCTCGCGCGCGTGAGTCCGAAGCTGCACACGCCGATCTGGTCGGTGATCGCGGTCGCCATCCTGTCGGCGATCCCGTTCATCCAGTTCACCGGCGCGACGGTCATCGCGGTCGCGGCCACGACGATGATCTACCTCAGCTACCTGCTGGGGAACGTCGTGGTGCTGCGCGCCCGGATGCGCGGCTGGCCCAAGACCAAGGCGCCGTTCAGCCTGGGGCGGTGGGGCAAGCTCGTGAACGTCCTCGCCATCCTGTGGGGCGCCCTGATGCTGGTGAACATGCTGTGGTGGACGAACGACGCGAACTCGAACCCGGCCCGGACGATCACCAACCCCAAGGCCAACCAGACGGGCGGGCTCGTGAACTTCGGGATCGGATTCCTGAACAAGATCCCGGTGATCGAGCTCGTCATCATCGTCGTGGCGATCGTGGGGGCGATCTACTACTTCGGGGTCCAGAAGCGGAAGCCGTACACGCCGGTGGTCGTGCCGGACGACACGCAGCCGGTGGGGGCGCCGGTTGCCGCCGCCCCCGCCACCGCGCCCGCCGCGGCCGCGCCGGCGTCGGCGCCGCCGGCTCAGGACGGCCCGCCCGCCGAAGACGGCGGAGGGTTCACGGCGTAGCGGAGTCGCGCCCGGGGAGCTCGGGATGAGGGAGTCGGCCCGCGCCGTCGTCATCGGCGGCGGCGTGGGCGGCGCCTCGGTCGCGTACTGGCTGTCGCGCCTCGGTTGGTCGGACGTCGTCCTGGTTGAACGCGCCGAGCTGACCAGCGGGTCGACGTTCCATTCGGCCGGGTTGGTGGGGCAGCTCCGTGGGTCGCTGTCGCTCACCCGGATGATGATGCGCTCGGTCGACCTGTACCGGTCGCTCGGGGACGAGACCGGCCTGGCGACGGGGTGGCACGAGGTCGGGTCGCTCCGGCTGGCGTCGTCCGAGGAGCGGATGGAGGAGCTCCGCCGCCAGGCCGGCTGGGCGAAGACGTTCGGGCTGCCGCTCGAGCTGATCTCCGCCGGCGAGGCGGCCGCCCTGTTTCCGGCGATGTCGGTGGAGGGCGTGCTCGGCGCCGCGTACCTGCCGACCGACGGCTACGTCGACCCGTCCGAGCTCACGTACGCGCTGGCGGCCGGCGCCCGGTCGCGCGGGGTCGAGGTGATGACCGATTGCCGCGTCACGGCCGTCGACGTCCGCGCCGGCCGCGTGCGGGGGGTGCGCACGTCGCGGGGCGACCTGTCGTGCGAGGTCGTGGTCAACGCTGGAGGGATGTTCGCCGGGGAGATCGGCCGCCTCGCCGGGGTGACGGTTCCGATTGTGCCGATGGCGCACGAGTACCTGATCACGAAGCCGCTCGGGCTGCCGACGGGGATGCCGACCCTTCGAGACCCGTCGCTGCTCGTGTACTTCCGGAACGAGGGAACCGGCCTGGTGGCGGGCGGCTACGAACGGAACCCCGCGCCGTGGGGTCTCGACGGCATCGCGGCCGACTTCAACGGCCGCCTGCTGGAGGAGGACTGGGAGCGGTTCGAGCCGCTCATGGAGAACGCCGTGTTGCGCGTTCCCGCCCTGGAGGACGCCGAGGTGGTGAAGCTGATCAACGGGCCCGAGGCGTTCACGCCCGACGGGGAGTTCATCCTTGGCGAGACCGAGGTGCGCGGGTTCTGGGTGGCGGCCGGGTTCTGTGCGCACGGGATCGCCGGAGCGGGCGGCATGGGGCAGCTCGTCGCCGAGTGGATCGTGGAGG
>DATLUW010000824.1:0-3347 GCA_035577825.1 Actinomycetota bacterium
GTGTTGATTTGCCCCGCCACAACTGGCTGATTCTGTGTGGCATCGGCTCCCCGTGAGCCGTGAAACAGGGCGGCTGCGAGGAGCACGGCCACGGCTGCAACGCTGGCGGTCCTGACGCGAGAACGCATGATTCCCCCTCCCCCTCGATGGTGTGCGAACTTTGCGGCCACTCGTTTCAGCTAGTCAAGACCTTCACCGACTGCGAACCTGCGCAGCACGACCAAGGGCCATGGCTGTGGGTCTCGCGGTCAGGCCATCCGCCCCCGATGGGCCGCCACCCGGCACCGCCACGAGCAGTAGACGGCATCCCGCCGAGAGCGCCGGTCGAGGGCGTCCCCGCAGCAAGCGCATTGGCGCGTGACGGCTCGACCTGCGGAAATGGCCTCGGTCGCTTCCCAGCTCAACTCGACCAGCAGCCGCTGGAGCCGGGCGGCACGGCCCGCTGCCGGGCGGCCGTCCTTCCGCCGGACTCGGGACGGATTCCGCGTCAAGAACGCCCCAACTTCCCGAGCGAGCCGTTCGGGGAAGGTGCGCTCGAGCTCCTGGAGTGCGTCCTCCGCGGGAAGGTCGGCGACGAAGGTCGGCGACGGCCTGCCGGTCGAGCTCGCTGGAACCGCCCCATACCCTGCCAGGCGATGCGGTGGGCCGTCTGGACGAATCCCGTCGAGGCGTACATCGGCTTATCGCTCAGGTCCTCCTGTAGTGCTCGATGGTGAACTCCAGCGGCGTAAGGGCCTCGCGGAGACACGGCCGGCGAACGGGGCAGCGGGCGCAGGTGGCGAGCGCCAGCGTCAGGCTCGGAGATCCCGCGCCATGGGATGGCAGCTGCCGGTCGGAGAGGAACAGGTCGTCCGGCTCGTCCCGGCAGGCCGCATCGGCCCGCCAACCGGCCAGTTGCGCGTCGAGGATCGTCCGCACATCCACGCGGCCGGAAGCGTCGGATGCGCGTCGAGGAAATGGGCCTCCCGGCGGCCGGAGACCACTTGCTGTCTGGACACAATTGGGCGCAACATCAGGGGGTCATGCCGACGGGGGGAAACACCGGCGGCGCGGTTCTTGCTGGGATCTCCATGCGGCACGTGGAGGGTCTCCGACGTGCCTCTGACTCCTTCCCGGAAGGCGTCGTGCGTTCGACTCCCTAATCGCAGCACTCCGGATCGGCTCGATTTCTGACCTCGACGTGCTCGCCACAGAGCAGTATGGTGGGTGGGTCCACGGATGCTCACGTAGCTTCAGCCCGGATCGCGGGCAAAGCCACTCTCAACCGCTCCTCACGGCGTTGGCCCTCCCGAGCATCCCCTACTGAGGTCGGGAATCATGGTCAATAGCGACGACACGGTTGTGCCGGCTCCGGGAAGTGCGCATCCGAATCAACTCAGTGGAGCCCCGACATTGGCGCGCGTCAGGGCGTGGCTCAATGGCCTCCCTGGTTTCGAGAACACCGGCGTTGACTCGGTCGATCCGCTGACCGACGGCCTCTCGAACCTTACTTGTCGGCTTTCGCTGACGAACTCGCCGGTAGCGACCGCAGTCCTCCGTGTACAGCCGAAAGCGGGGATCTTCGAGCCATACGACGTCATGCGTGAAGCGGCGGTAATGCGCTGCCTGGCGGGCACGAGCGTGCCAGTGCCCGGAGTGCTCGCGACGGACAGCGACTCGAGGTTCTTCGGTGCCCCGTGTCTGCTCATGGAGTGGGTGGATGCTCCGCACATGCCGGCACCGGAGGTTGACCCGGCCGCTTTCGCCGCCGATCTTCCGCCCTTCGCGGAGGCTCTCGCTGCGGTTCATGCTCTCGATTGGCGGGCGGCGGGCCTCGACTTCCTTGGCGTCCCCGAATCGCCGGGTGCCGGCTTCGCCCGGGAGGTCGACGTCGTCGAGGGCCGAATGCGAGCATTCGGATGCGACGAGGATCCGCTGCTGACGGGCGCTCTTTCCGTCCTGCGTGCATCGACTCCCACGGAAGGGCGCCTCGCCCTGTGCCATGGGGATCCCAACCCGTTCAACTACCTCTTCCGCGATAGGAAGGTGGTCGCCGTGGTCGATTGGGAACAGGCTCGCATCGGCGACCCACGGTCGGACGTTGCCCAGCTCGTCGCCCTGTCACACCTGCGGGGTGCAGCGCCATTCGGCCCCGTGCGGGAGAACGTGTTCGTTCAGTTGTACGAGGGGGCCACCGGCGACACGGTCGAAGGCCTCGATCTGTTTCGGGCGTTCTGGGTGTTCCAGCTCGGCGTGGTCTATCACGGCTGGAAGACCTTCGGCGTCGAGCCATGGTTCACCTGGGAGCAGATCGAGGATCTGCTCCCGCTCGTCCTTGCGGAATTGCGGGACGGGAGCTCCGCCGAGATTCCAAGGGGGGACGATGAAACACGAGACAGCAGCTGACTCGCAGGACCTGTTCTCGACGGACGTCACGGGGCTTCCGGATGCCTCAGCGCCACCCGTCATACGGCTTCTCGACGGAGGTCGGCTCGATCTCCAGATCCAACCCGTGCGGAAGACGATCGGAGGAGCCGAGCTGCGCATGCTCGGCTACAACGGTTCGATCCCGGGGCCGACCCTGCATGTCGACCAGGGGTCGGAGATCACGGTGCACGTGATGAACGACGGCGACCTCGAGGCCACGGTGCATTGGCACGGTCTGCGTCTCGAGAACCGGTACGACGGGGTCCCCCACGAGACACAGGAGCCCATCCCCATCGGAGGGACGTTCACCTACAGGGTCCAGTTCCCCGATGTGGGCTTCTACTGGTATCACCCGCACATCCGTGAGGACTACGGGCAGGAGATGGGTCTGTACGGCACGATTGTCGTGGATCCCTCGGACCCGTCGTACTGGCCTTCGGTCGATCGTGAGTTGACCATCACACTGGACGATCTCCTGGTCGAGGACGGGCGCATCGCACCCTTCAGCCGCTCGGGGACCAACTACACGGCCATGGGCCGATTCGGCACCGTGATGCTGACCAACGGCGAGCCCGAGTTCTCGGGTGAGGCGGCGGTGGGAGATGTCGTCCGCCTTTACCTGGTCAACACCGCCAACACACGGATCTTCAACGTCGCCGTCAACGGCGCCCGCATGAAGCTCGTCGGTGGCGACAGCGGCAGATACGAGCGCGAGACGATGGTCGAGGAGGTCATGCTCGCGCCGTCGGAGCGGGCGGTCCTCGACGTGCTGTTCGATCGCCCGGGGGACGTCCGGCTCGAACATCGCACGCCGGACCACATCTATGACCTGGGGGGATTCTCGGTCGCCGGCACCTCGGCCGGCGCCGCGACCGCCTCGTTCGACACGCTCCGCGTCGACCCGGAGCTCGCCGCGGAGCGTGTCGAACGAGGCGGTCGCG
>DATLUW010000825.1:0-2238 GCA_035577825.1 Actinomycetota bacterium
AGCTTCTCGTCGCCCGGGGCGGCGCTGTTCGGTGAGTCGTCGGGGTCGACCACGGTGCAGCTAGGCATCGTCATGCCGATCATCTCGGTTGTCCTGATGATCATCGGGCCGCTGTTCCTGCTGGGGCGCAAGATCTTCAACGACGTGCTCGACGGCGCGACGTTCGGCGGCGCGGCCGCGGTCTGCTTCGCCGGCGCCCAGCTGATCACCACCGCCTGGCCCACCCTGACGAACTCCGGCCTCCGCCCGGTCGGGTCGACGGTCCCGTGGGTCATCCGGGTGCTCGAGCTGTCGATCGCGGCGCCGGTGCTCTCGGCGGCCGTGATGGGCGCCTCCGCGGCGGCGTTCTGGCTCCGGTTCCGGTCGCCCGTCCGCGACCGGGACGCGCTCGGCCTGCTCGGACGGCCGGCGTTCGCGCTGCTGGTGGCGGCGTTCGCGCTGATCGTGGCCGCGCAGGCCCAGCTGCACCTTCCGGACTGGGCGGCCCTGATCGTCTACCTGGTGCTCGCCGGGCTGGCGCTCATCTGGCTCCGCCGCGTGCTGCACCTCGGCCTGCTGGAGGAGGCCGCGGAGATCGAGACCGGGCCGGACATC
Organism: Actinomycetota bacterium; assembly: GCA_035577825.1. Lineage (GTDB taxonomy): Bacteria > Actinomycetota > UBA4738 > UBA4738 > JACQTL01 > DATBHM01. Next base: position 595 of record DATLUW010000825.1, read on the forward strand.
AAGTGCGCGAACTGCGGCGCGACCACGCCCCGCCACGCGTTCTGCATCAACTGCGGCGTGTCGCTGCTCGCGCTGCCGAACGCCCGCCGGGCCGACCGCCGCGAGTCGAGCGCCCCCCAGCCTCCCGCCGAGCCCACGACCGGGAGCGAGGCGTGAGCTCGCAGGCCCCGCCGCCTCCACCGCCACCGCCCCCGCCGCCCGGCGGCGGGACGCCCCCGGGCGGGATGCCGCCCGGCGGGTTCCCTCCCCCCGGCGGGATGCCCCCGGGAGCGATGCCGCCCGGCAGCGTGCCCCCCGGCGGCTCCCAGTCCGGCGGGTACCCGATGTACGGCGCGCAGCCGGGCCCCGTGCGCGGCCACCGCGGCGGCCGCATGGGGCGTGGCATCCTGATCGGCGTCTTCGCCGGGATCCTGGCCGTCGTGCTCGTGATCACCGGCATCGTGGTCACGCAGTCCGCACCGCCGCCGCCGAAGTCCGACTGCCCCGTCCCGCCGTGCGGCCCGCCCCCGAAGCCCACGCCCAAGGGCTCGCCCGGTTCGCCGCCGCTCGTCCCGGCGCTGCACAACTTCACGCCGTTCGAGAGCCGCGCGGGCTATCAGCTCGAGTTCAACCCGAACCTGTGGTCCATCACCGACCAGAACGACAACGACGTTGCGCTCGAGCTCTCCATCAACGGCATCTCGGCCGTGGTGCAGATCCGCTCGGTGCGGTTCTCCGGCGACGCGAACGCCGACGCATCGGCCGTCTCGGAACGCGTCGACGCGCTCGGGAAGGACGTCCTCGGCCTCGCGCGCGACAGGAAGAACGCCGACCAGATCCTCGAGCCGGCGGTGGGCTACCGCAGCGGCGCGGGGTTCGCGTTCTCGGGCGTGGCCGACACGCCGCAGGGCCCCGGGAGCCCGGTCGCGGTCGTGATCACGGCGGCCCACGACGACCAGATCCTCGTGACCTTCACGCTCATCGCCGACGAGGCGAACAAGAAGGCCGCGTTCTTCCTCACGGACTCGCTCATGAACACGTTCCGGTTCCCCTCGGAGGTGAAGGAGTGATCACGTCCCGCACCGCCCGCCGCTCGTTCGAAGGAGGTGGCTCGTGCCACACGGCAACCTGCTGACCGCGATCCTGTGGTCGGCGATCCCGGCGATCATCCTGCTGGCCGGCATCTACTACCTCGACCGCTACGAGAAGGAACCGGCCCGCCTGATCGCCATCGCCCTCGGTGCGGGCGCCATCGTCGCGCCGGTGCTGACGGCTTGGATCCAGAAGGCGTTCGACGTCCCGAACAGCGTGGGGACGTCGCAGGCGATCGTGATCCCCGAGTTCGTGAACGCGAACCAGGCGATCATCGAGGAGATCGTCCTCGGGCTCGTGATGCTGGGGGTGTTCTTCATCGTCCGGTACGAGCTCGACGACCTGCTCGACGGGCTGGTGTACGGCGCGGTCGTCGGCGTCGGGTTCGGGATGGCCGCGAACTTCTGGATCGTGTGGACCACGCCCGACCTCCTTGGAGGGCCGTCCACGCACTCGCTCGCCTCGACGGTCGTGTCGAGCTTCAACTGGGTCTTCTACGCCGGCGTGATCGGCCTGTTCCTGGGGTTCGCGCGGCGGGGGTCGATCGCGAAGGTGCTCGGCATGGCGGTGGCG
>DATLUW010000826.1:0-2356 GCA_035577825.1 Actinomycetota bacterium
GGGCATGTCCGCTGCGTCGACCATGTCGAGGTCGGCCGGCGCCACCGAGCCGCCCCGCGACGCCGCCTGCGCGAACGCCGCGATCACCGCCTCGGGCGTCCCGGTCACGCCGGGGACCGCGGCGCCGAACGAACCGGCCCCGCGCGCCACGCGATCGAACACCTGGCCGAGCACGTGCTCGACGTCGCGCGCGTGCTCGAACACGGCGCGCATCAGCCCGTCCGGCGCCGTCAGGCCCGGTTCGTCCGCGAACCCCAGCTCCGTCGCGAGCCCCGGTTGCAGGTCCTGCCGCAGCACGTCGAGCTTCTTGCCGGCCTCCAGATGCAACGCGCTCCGAACGCGCACGAGATACTCCTCGGCCGCCTCAACGGACTCCCGCTCGGCCGCCCGGACGAACCCGGCCGACTCCAGCCCCCGCAGGCCGCCGTCGCCCGCGACGGCCGGCGCCAGCCACCCCAGCGTCTGGATGTCCCGCAGCCCGCCGGCACCCTCCTTCACGTCCGGTTCGAGCCGCTGCGACACCGATCCGAACTTCGCCCACCGCACGGACGCGGCCGCCTGCAGCTGCCCCACGAAGTCCGTCTTCGGCTTCCGCGCCCACTCCCACAGGCGATCCTTCAACGACGTGAACAGCACGGCGTCGCCGTCCAGCAGCCGGGCATCGAGCATCGCCGTCGCCACGTCGAACCGCTCGGCCGCGAGCGCCATCGACTCCTTCACCGTCCGAACGCCGTGGCCAACCTCGAACCCGGCGTCCCACAGCGGGTACAGCAGGCGTTCGGCCAGCTCGCGCACCTGGCGCGAGTCGCGCAGCTCGTGCAGCACCAGCAGGTCGATGTCCGAGGCCGGCTGGAGCTCGCCGCGCCCGTACCCGCCGACGGCGACCAGCGCGACGCCGTCGGGGACCCCGGAGGAGCGGAACAGCCGCACCAGCGCCTCGTCCACGAGCTGCGCCCGGCGCCGGGCCGACCACCGCCCGTGGTGCCCCCGCGAGTACGCCCGGTCGAGCGACCGCAGCCCTTCCACCAGGCGCACGACCGGCGCCGGCCCCTCGGCCGAAGCCGTGGCCGGCGCCGTCGCTCCGACGACCGGGGTTTCGCTCACGGTGAACTCACGCGGAACGGCGGTCAGATCGCGTCCGGGCCGGCCTCGCCCGTTCGGATTCGGTAGACCTGCTCGGCCGGCAGAACGTAGATCTTGCCGTCGCCGATCTTGCCGGTCCGGGCGGTCTTCAGGATCACGTCCACGACCTGCTGGACCTGGTCCTCGTGGGCCAGCACCTCGATCTTCACCTTCGGCACGAAGTCCACCTGGTACTCGGCGCCCCGGTACACCTCGGTGTGCCCGCGCTGCCGGCCGAACCCCTGCACGTCGGTCGTCGTCATGCCGTTGATGCCGACCGAGCGCAGCGCCTCCTTCACCTCGTCGAGCTTGAACGGCTTGATGATCGCGGTGACCAGCTTCACGGTTCGGATCACTCCTTCGTGTCGTCCAGGTCCAGGACGGCGACGGTCGCGGCGCTCCGCGCGATGCCCGACGCCTCCGCCACCGGCGACTGCACCAGCGAGCCGCCGCGGTCGGTGAACACGTACCCCACCTCGGCGTGCTGCGACAGGTCCAGCCCGGCAGCCTCATCCTCGTCGGTCACGCGGAGGCCGACAAGCTTGTCGCTCACCTTGAGCAGCACCATGGTCATCACGAACGAGAACACCAGCGTGACGCCGACCGCGACGGCCTGCTTGCCGACCTGCGCGATCGAGCCGTTCGCCCCCGCCGGGTTGATCGCGAGTGAGCAGAACACGCCCGTCAGCAGGGCTCCGATGATTCCGCCGACCATGTGCACGCCGACGACGTCCAGCGAGTCGTCGTAGCCGAGCTTGTACTTCAGGTTCACGGCGAAGAAGCAGATCGCTCCCGCGGCGAGGCCGATCAGGATCGCCGGCATCGGCCCGACGAACCCGCTGGCCGGCGTGATCGCCACCAGCCCGGCGACGGCGCCGGACGCCGCGCCGACCGTGGTCGCCCGCTTGTGCTTGATCCACTCCGGGATCAGCCAGCCGAACACCGCAGCAGCGGTCGCGAGCTGCGTCGCCACGAACGCCGAACCGGCAAGCCCGCCGGCAGACAGCGCCGAGCCGGCGTTGAATCCGAACCACCCGAACCACAGGATCGCCGCACCGAGGATCACCATCGGCACGTTGTGCGGCCGGAACCCCTCGGTCCCGAAACCACGGCGCTTCCCGATGTAGATCGCCGTGGCCAGCGCGGCGACGCCGGCGTTGATGTGCACCACCGTGCCCCCGGCGAAGTCCAGCGCGCCGAGGTGCCCGGCCCCGAGGAACCCGCCGCCCCACAC
>DATLUW010000827.1:0-2226 GCA_035577825.1 Actinomycetota bacterium
GCATCGGGGACGCTCAAACAGCCGAAAGGCATCACCGACGGGACGGAAGGGTACAGGGTCCCGATCTCGAGTGGGGGCAACGATGTGGAGCGCCAGCGCTGGGACGAGTGCGGGGTTCCTCCTTCCACCGTGTACAACGAGACGAACTACGAGTGGGGTGGTCCGTTGCAGACCGCCGGCGAAGACGCGGCAGCGACGATCGATCCCGTCGGAGACGGTATCCGGTGGCGCTTCTCGGCACCGGCATTCGGAAGCGGTGACCTCCACACGCCCGGCACCGTCTCGACGCTCGGCTATTTCACGGATCCGTTCGGCGCTTGCTTGTCGCAGGCGGACGGGCCTGACCCCCACCCAATGGAGCAGTGGCAGTTCCACGTCGTCGGGACAGATTTGTGTGGTGCCGGCCTCGTGTGCTCGACCTTCACGTTCAGGGCGCCGCGCAACACGATGTTGTCGTCCGGATCCCGGACCGTGCATCCGGACCCCTCCACGACGTTCACGTTCTCGTGGAGCTTCCACAAGCACTGCACCGTCCGCACGACGTGTTAACCGCCGAGTCGATCGAGAATGAGAACAACGATTCCGTCGATCAAGCGGTCCTCCGACACGTCGTTGCGCCGGGAGCTCGTCGGATCCTCTCGTGCAGCGTCGAGCTTCGTGAAGGCAGCATCCACCCGACCGAGCGGATCATCACCGTCGCGGGCGGCACTGTCGTCGCTCTCGGTTCGAAGGCGAGTCTCGGCGACCGCCGCAAAGGATCGCGCAGCAGGTCAGCTGGTGGAGAGAGCCGTTCGATGCACCCGCCGCAGCCCGCCGGCGTGGATCACCACGTGCTGGAGCGCGCCACCGAGCGATTGGCGTGTTGTTGGGCGACCTCTGACGTCTGATTCCCGGCTCTGACGCCGGCCTTTGGCCATGGCTCGGAGTTTCTCCTACCATTGGCGGCGTCCCGCTCGAGTGCTGGAGCGCTGGAGCGCTGGAGTGCTGGAGTGGGGCCGGCAGACAATCCCGTTCCCACACGTCAGGACGTCGGCCAAGCGCCGCTGGGAACGGATTGGCGCAATCTGGGAACGGATTCTGGTCGTTTCCGCTGGTCATAGCTCCGTAACTTGCTTTGCTAGCGGCTCCAGTTCGGGCCGCCTTCCCCGGTTGCCCCGTCTATGGTGTCCGGGCGACGGGTTGAGGTGTCAGGTGCCATCGCGGGAGCACTCGCATGAGCGCTCAGCCATGAGCGCTCAGCATCCGACCGCCTGCCTACTTCCAAACTGACCCACGCTCGGCCGGTTCCGTGAAAGTGCTACGGTGTGGCTGCGAGAGCCCCAGCGTTGAACCGGCCCTCGCTCACGAAGCCCCAAATCCCCGGTCCGAGTACAGAACCGCTCCCCGCTCGGGGATGAAGCGGTCGGGCCGAGGAGGCCAGGTGCCTGGCACCACCGATCCGACCCAGGCATTGTCCGGCGTGCTACTCGGCGGCCCCAGCGGAACCGCTCGACTCTTCGTTCGCGGCGAGCCGGACCTGTTGATCGGTTCCATCCTCGAAGGTGAGCAGCCCGACACGGCCGACATGCTCTCCGAGGCGCGCTCCAACCGTGGGAGGCAGGCATCAACGAGATCGAGGACGCGCATTTCGAACACTCTGGTGGCCGCCTCGAACCGGAGAGGCGCCGTGATGGCGGGGATCGCCGTTCGGGTGAAGGACCTGAGATCTGCGCCGGCGACCGGTCGAAGGCGAAGGAGCCGGCGGAGGGGCGAAGCCGAGCTCACGGCCAGGAGATGCGCGGGGAGGGCCTCGACATCCTGCCGTTCACGCTCGAGGCGCGTGATCGACACGGATTCCTGGCAGCAGGTCCAGAGCCCCTTCGTCGAAGAGCCGGGTCTTGCGGTGACCGAGGCCGACCGGCCGAAAGTGCAGCTGAGGACGTCCGGGGACAAGCACGGGTACCTGCGTTCCGCGCACGTCAGAGAGATCGGGTCGTCGAACCGGATAGTGCGCGAGTCCGCTCGAGGAGGAGGCAGGAAATGAACGAAGCAACGAGCTCGAAGCGAACGTGGAGGCCGTTCAGCGGTGGTCAGCTGACCGTCATCATCGTGACGTTCATGGTCGGTGTCATGCTGGTGCCCGGCACGGTGTGGGCGGTCGGCGCGTTCAGCAACGTGGCTGTCCAGGATCCGATCTCGGGCGTCAAGGCATCGGTCGACGCGACCCACCACTTGGCGGTCGTCGGT
>DATLUW010000828.1:0-2327 GCA_035577825.1 Actinomycetota bacterium
CCGGGGGCACCGGCGCACACGACGAGGTCGAACGTCCGCCCGCGGATGTCGTCGATGTTCTTCGAGTTGTAGAACTCGTCGAACCTCATCTGGCGGGCCAAGTTCCCGCCGACGAAGCCCGTGTGGCCGATCAGAGCCGAGGCCACACCATGCCTCGGATCGTTCTCTCGGCCACGAAGATCGCGTCGAGCTTGCCGGCACGGACGCGGATGGCGCGCTCGCCGACCCTGACGACGTCGACCAGGCGGGCGTCGGCGGCCGAGCGCGGCATGGCGCGGATTGCGAGGCGGCGGTCGACGAGCTTGTATTCCCTGACCGCCGGGAAGTACGTCTCCATCTGTCGTATCATCTGCTCGGCCCTTACGGCCATCGGAAGACCGCCCCACGCCCTCAGAACGGCATCCGCCTCGTGCCAGGTGTCGTAGGCACCGATCGGCGTCCACCGGGCCGAGGTCAGCGACGACAGGCCCCGCCTCTCGTCCCACGGGTACAGCGACGGGAACGGCCCGTCCATGATCGTCACCGCGCGGTCGGTCGGCCCCTCCAGCAGGAGCGTGAGGCACGCCTCATAGCGGTCCACGTTAAGCCCGTCGTTGGCGCAGCTCGTGCAGTCGACGGTCAGGTCCCATGCCGGGTCGTCAACGACGCCGGGCGGCCGGCCGAGCTCGACGTGGTCCCCCAGCAGCTCGGCGAAGTGCGCCGCCAGCTCGTCGGCCAGGACGTGCCGCTCGCCGGTCAGGATCGCGCCCTCGACGCACCGCAGCCCCAGCTCCGCCGGGCGGTCGACCGTGATGAACTCGATCTCGCTCCGCAGGATCTGGCGGTAGGTTCCGAAGTCGACGAGGCTGTCGTGCTCGGCCACGGCGTAGATGTTGAGCGGCACCCCGTGCGTGAAGTCCCCATAGCGGGCCATGAACTCGGCGTGGTGCTCCTGGCACGCGGTCCGCGTCAGGCCCGACCGGGGGTAGTGCTGGCCCATGTGGAGCCGAGCCGGGATGTTGCCGGTCGCGCCGGCGAAGACGCGGTCGGCGATCTCATGGACGACGACCTCGTGGCCCTCCTCCATGAACGCCGCCGCGAGGTGGCAACCGTAGAGCCCGGCGCCGAGGATTCTTATTTTCACCCCCGGGGTTCCGCGAAGTCGCCCTCGATGACCGGCAGCCGGAGGACGCGGACGGTCGGCCGGAGGCGGAGGAGCCACGCCGTCATGAACCACTCGCTCATGAAGCCGAACTTGCGGTGCTGGTACGGATGCTCCTCGAACGGGACGCGCTCGTTCACCGCGGACATCACCCGCCACCAGTCGGTCATGTACTCGTCGAACAGGGCCGGGGTAAAGACGTACACCGTGTGCGTGGTCAACCACGTCGGGCTGCCGGGGTCGTACCCGTGCTCGCGGCAAACGGCGAAGAAAACCTCCCAGTCCGCCACCCAGTGGTTCTGCGCGTACAGCCGGGACATGGGATATCCGAACTGGAGGTCGCGATTCACCACCAGGTCCACGCCCTCCAACGATCGATTCAGGGGTGCGAGGTCGGCACGGTTTATCAGATTGATGTACTCGACGTAGTCGTCCCGCGGCACGGTCACCGTGGACTGCCCGGACCCGGCGAGCTGGGTGCTTATCTCAGAGAGCCGATGGCCGCTCGGAACCAGCTGAAAGAACCAGAAGCAGCGGCGATACTGATTTATGCCGACGAACTCATCGTCGGAAAACTTCCCGTTCCGCCATAACCAGTAGTGCCCGCGGGTCTCCGAGAACTGCCTCTCGCCCGAGAGCGTGTCGCCCACAGCGTCGCTCTGCCCGATCACGAACGGAACAACGAATGCGCCGGCCGCGTAATAGGAGAACGGTCGATGGCTCACCGCGTACGTGCGGCGGAGCTCACGCATCGAACTTGCTCTCCACCACCGGCAGGTAGCGCACCACCGTGCTCGGGTAGTCGACCAGCAGCTTACCGAGCCAGAGGTTCAGGAACCGCTCCGACAGAAACGCCATCTTCCGAAACTGGTAGGAGTCGTTCTCATGGGTGACGAGCTCATCCACCTCCGACATGACTCGCCACCAGATGTCCATGTAGTCGCGGAAGAGCGTGGGTTTCATCATGAACATGCCGTGCCCGACGAACCAGCGCTGGCTCCCGTCCGGCAGCCGATGCGCGGCGCAGACCTCCGCGAAGATGCGCCAGTCGGCCGCGCGGTGGGCCGCGCAGTACTCCTCGGCGATCGGGCGGTGGTACTCGGCTCGCCGGCACACGACGACGTCCACACCCCTCAGGGCGTCGTTGAGCGGCGCCGGGTCGGTGGTCCCGACGTGGCCCACGTAG
>DATLUW010000829.1:0-3089 GCA_035577825.1 Actinomycetota bacterium
GTCGCCGAAGACGTCGACCAAGGCCGCGGCGAAGGCCACCGCCGGCGCGTCGAAGACGGCGAAGGTAGGCCTGCCCGCTCCGCGCAAGCAGGTCATCGCCCGGCGGCGTCCATCGCAGCGGGTGTGAGCGATGACCAACACCCTGCCACCACCGCCGTACCCAATGGACCTCGTCGAGTTCCTCACCCCGTACACGCTCACCAACGACGAAGCCCAAGCCGCCCGCACCGCGTTCAACTGGGCGCTGCGGACCCGGTTCACCGACATGCACGCCGCCATGTGCGACCTGCCCGCCCCGGCGCTGCGGGACGTGCTGCTCGCCGTGGACGTGCTCGGGTCGACGCTGCGATTCGAGCTGGCCGGGCGTGAGTTCGACGTCGTCGCCGCGACCACAACGATCGTCGACGCCGAAGACGAGGTCGAGTAGATGAGCGACCCGAAGACCGTCTACATGGTCACCGATGGCGAGTACAGCGACTACCGGATTCGTGCCGTCTTCGAACTGCAAGCCGATGCCGAGCGAGCCCAAGAGGCCGGGCTCGGCGACGACGTTGCGGCCATCATGTTGTACCCAGCCGACTCGCCGCTGCCGACGAAGCAGACGATTTGGCTCGCCTCCTGCTATCTGAGCTCAAGCAACCCCCACCGGGTGACGGCCTTCTCCCAAGAAGTGTGGTCCTGCGATCCCGACTGGCTGCAATCCGATCGTCCGGTGGTCCAGGAGTGGCGCAGTCCAACGGGTGGCAGCGTCCAAGCCACCGCCCACACGGAAGAGGCGGCTCTCAAGGCCGCCGCAGACCGGGCCGCGAAGATTCGTGCCGAGGCGCTGGAGCCGGGGGCGACATCATGAGGCTCGTCGTCATCAACCGCCTGGGTACAGTGCACCGCCAGTACGCCAACGGCGCCACGTGCACCAGCGTCGAGCGCGCCCAGAAGGTCAGGGAAGTCAAGCCGCTGCAGTGCCTCGTCTTCGGACTCGCCTGCTGCGCGCAGTGCTTCCCCAACAACGACGAATACCTGCGAGTGGTCTACGGGCCGTCGAGGGGGCGAGTGGCATGAAAAGGCCAACGGCACTGCTGATCCCGTCGCCGTGGTCCGGCGACGAGTACGACCCGATCCCGTGGACGTACCGACCGTGGTATCGGCTCTACCGGACAACGCGACAGGTTCGGCACTTGATCGGCCTACATGACTTTCGGCCGCGGCTCGACCATCGCTACTGCGACTGGTGCGGGGCGGTGAAGCGATGACCACCACCGTGCTCACAGTCCTGCTCAGCAACGTCATCCTCGCCTCCTGGCTCAAACCCGACTGGCTGCACCGGCTGGTGTCCATCCGCGCCAAGCCGAAGGGTGTCGGCGCGCGACTGCCGGAGAACACCGAGGCGTTCATCCAGTCCTACGAGGCGCCGCCATGGACGGTCAACACCCACGAGTTGCAGGTACAGCTGCGCCACTGGGCGTTCGAGGAGTGACGGTGAACACCCACAACACCATGGCCCTCGCCGCCGGCATCGTCATCGTGGTCCTCGTCGTCGCGCTCATCATCGCCTACTACGTCGCCGAGCTGATCGACCACTGGGACGCCAAGCGCAACCCGCCCGGGCCCGACGTCGGGGTGGACATCGTCGACTGCGGCATGGTCGCCGACGTGGACGAGGACATCTACCACCCCAGCCTCGAAACGATCGACCTGGCGCTGCGGCACATGGACCGGGACAACGCCGGGGCCGTCGACTGGCTGCTTGAGAAGCGGCTGGAAGCAATGCGGAGGGCGTCGTGAGGTTGCTGGATCTCTTCAGCGGCGCCGGCGGTGCGGCCATGGGCTACCACCGCGCCGGCTTCGAGGTCGTCGGCGTGGACATCAACCCGCAGCCGCGGTACCCGTTCGAGTTCCACCAGGCCGACGCCATGTCGATCCTGCGCGGCATGGAGGGCTGGCCATCCTTCAACGGCGAGATGTGGCGCCCCGGCTACTTCGACGCCATCCACGCGTCACCGCCGTGCCAGGCGTTCACCCAGATGTCGGCGCGCTGGCGCGGTAAGGGAACCGCGGCCGATGAGCATCTGGATCTGCTGACGCCCACGTTGGAGCGGCTGCGGCAGATGGACAAGCCGTGGGTAGTCGAGAACGTCCCGGGAGCTCGACGGCTCATGCGCAACCCACTGATCCTGCACGGCGGCCAGTTCGGGCTCGGCGTGCACCGGCCGCGGCTATTTGAGTCGAACGTGATGCTGCTCAACTTCACGGCGCGAGCAACCCGCTCGCCGTTGGGGGTCTACGGAAAGCCCGACGGCCGTACGACCTACCGGTACCGCAACAACGGCAACCTCAAGGGCAAGAGCCTGATCCGGGCGTGGAAGTCGCTGGAGGAGGGCTCGGCCGCCATGGGCATCGACTGGATGGACGTCGCTGGTCTGCGGGAAGCGATCCCGCCCGCGTACACCGAGTTCATCGGCGAGCAGCTGATGGCCGCGCTGACCACGGCGGTGGCGTCGTGAGCCTGCACCTCGTCATCGAAGACAACACCGAAGACCCGCAGGTGCCGGAGCTGACCCCGATGGACGTCTGCGATGTGTGCGGGGACACCACCGAGACGGCGCCGCTGTGCAAGGCATGCGACGAAAGGCAACGCGATGGCTGACTTCGACCAGAGCCGCCTCGGTGACTACGTGGACGTGCCCTCGCGGATCGCCGAGTTCCGCACCAAGCACCCGGAAGGCTCGCTGCAGCCGGCGAACCTGGCCGAGCCGTTCCGGGTCGAGCAGATCGGCGACAAGACGTACATCGTCGTCGTGGCCGCCGCCTACCGCTCGCCCGATGACACCCGGCCCGACATCGGCATGGCCTACGAGCAGTGGCCCGGCCGCACCCCGTACACCCGCGACTCGGAGCTGCAGAACGCCGAGACGTCCGCGTGGGGGCGGGCCATCGTCGCCGTCCTGGCGGCGGATACGAAGCGCGGCATCGCCTCGCAGGAAGAGGTCCGCAACCGATCCGCCGAACGGGGGCCGGTGCAGTGGGACCCGGTGGAGCAGGAGACGCTGTTCAACGCGTGGCAGGCCGAGATCGAAGACGCCACTTCGATG
>DATLUW010000830.1:0-3755 GCA_035577825.1 Actinomycetota bacterium
CGCGACCGTTCTGTTCACCGACATCGTCGGGTCGACCGCGCGCGCGGCCGAGCTCGGGGACCAGGCCTGGCGCGCGCTCCTCGAGCGGCATCACTCGGCCGTCCGCGATCAGCTCGTCCGCTTCCGGGGCCTCGAGCACGACACGGCGGGCGACGGCTTCTTCGCCTCCTTCGACGGGCCGGCTCGGGCCATCCGCTGCGCATGCGCGATCCGCGACACGGTCGAGGAATTGGGCCTCGAGATCAGGGCGGGGGTCCACAGCGGTGAATGCGAGCTCCTCGACGGCAAGATCGCCGGGATCGCCGTCGCCACAGCTGCACGGGTGTCGGCGCACGCAGGGCCCGGCGACGTCCTCGTGTCACAGACGGTCAAGGATCTCGTCGCCGGATCTGGGATCCAGTTCGACGACCGCGGGACAACGGAGCTGCGAGGCGTTCCGGGCGAGTGGCGGCTTTACGCCGTCGCCGTCGAATAAGCCGAGCAGGCCCGACACACCGTCTCTCGACCCTGGGTTGCGCACGTCCTGAGGCTCGCCTAGGATCAGAGACGAGAGCCGTGCTCTGCGGCACGGCGGGAGAGGACAACTGCGGTGGTACATCTGCGGCATGCGGTTGCCGCTGGGCGTGTGTATGCGTTCGGCGGCGACCAGAAGAGAGTGGAGGCGTGAGCACCTCGGGGAGGCGCCTGCTCGCACGGACGCACGGCACGGGTGTCGTCCTTGCCGTGCTCGTGCTTGTCCTGCTCGCGCCTCAGGCGACCGCCACGAGCGCCGGCTCGAGCCCCTCGCTGACGACGGGTCAGGCCGACTACTCGCCCGAGTCGGTCGTCGATCTCCACGGGACAGGGTTCGTACCGAGCGCCAGATATGCGCTGCCCGTCCGCCGGCCCGACGGCTCGATCGTGCTGGTCGACCCCGTGACACACATGGCGAAGCACGGTTGGGACGTCGTCACGGCTGCAGCCGACGGGAGGCTGTCGTACGCATACCAGCTTGACGGGATCCAGGGGACGTACGAAGCCCGCGCCTATCCGCCCGACTGGACGGGCGACTGGAACAGCAAGCCGATCGCCAGCGTGCTTTTCACCGACAAGGCTCAGGCGGACATCGACCAATGCGCGAACGGCTCGATCGGCAGCGCCTCGAGCTGCCCCGGTTCCGGCGGCGGCGGGGACTGGCAGAACGGTGATCTGAACGGGAGCAACTCGAACTATCGCGAGGGGGACTCGGTTCCCTTCCGCATCACGTTCAGCGGGATGACCGGCTCCAACTCCGTCACGATCAAGTGGCAGGCGACGAATGCCCCGAGCTTCCACGCGTATGACTACCTGACGACGTGGAAGCGCACCGTGGGCTCCGCAAACCCGTGCGACGGAGTCGCCGGGTGCAACCTCGCCTCGCCGACCTCCACGTTCCCGATCCCGACCGACCCGACCGTGGCCCCCGGATGCGGGTTCGTCGGGTCGCAGATCCCCGGCGTGCTCACGATGTGGGGCGGCACGATCACGTCGGTCTCCGCGTACGGGTTGCCGGGCTGTGCGTCCACGGGCTCGAACACCGACAACTCCATCACGATCACGTTCTCGGCGACGACGTCGACCCCCGTTCTTGCCTGGGGCGGACACGTCGCCGATCAGAGCAGCTGGGGGCTGGGCAACGCCGCAGGCTCCATCTCCGGCTCGCCGTACCACATGGCACTCGACGAATGCTCGTTCAGCTGTGGCTCTCAAGATCGGGCGCTGCAGGCGGGTCAGAACAGCGGCGTGCTTCCCATCCCGGGACTCGCAACCACGGCGAGCCCGTCCAGCGGCGCCGTCGGGGATCCCTTCACGGACACGGCGACCGTCACCGGAACGTCCGCAAGCGGCTTTCCCGGCGGTTCCGTTGCCTTCTACTACTGCGGACCCGGTGCGACGGCACCGGACTGCTCCCTCGGCGGCAGCCTCGTCGGCACGGCAACCGTTGTCCCTGCGCAGGCGAACCCGGCCTACACGGGAACGGCGACGTCTCCGTCTTTCACGCCGCAGTCTCCGGGCGTCTACTGCTTCAGAGCCGAGTACGTACCGGCTTCCGGAACGCCGTATTCGCCCATCGACCACACCGATCAGAGCCTCGAGTGCATCACTGCGGGATCGGTCGTCGATATCGACTCCGGCTCTCTGCAGATCTCGAAGGTGCTTGACGCGGGCGGGTCGAACTTCGACACGAGCACGGCGTTCGCCATCCAGTACGCGTGCGACAACGGCGGCCCCGCGGGAACCGTCAGTCTCCCGGGCGGTCAGAGCGAGACGATCGACGACATCCCACTCGGATCGTCCTGCGCAGTCTCCGAGCCGACACTGCCCGCTGCGCCTGCCGGGTACACATGGGGCACGTCGATCGCGGGCAGCCCGAGCGCTCCTGCGGCCGCGAACGAGACGAGATCGGTCACGGTCACCAACACGCTGAGCCAGGGGACAGGCTCGCTCGAGATCACGAAGACGCTGGACACCGGCGGCTCGAACTTCTCCACGGGGACCTCCTTCACGATCGCCTACGACTGCGGCGGCGGGGCTTCGGGCACCGTCGGCCTCAGCGGTGGGAGCAGCACGACCATCTCCGGGATTCCGGGAGGCTCGGTCTGCACGGTCAGCGAGCCGAGTACGCCCGGCGCGCCCGCGGGATACAGCTGGAGCGTCGCGATCGTCGGATCTCCCGCCGGCCCCATCACTGCGGGCGTCGTTCAGGAGGTCACCGTTGCCAACTCGCTCGTACGCGACACCGGCTCGCTGAAGGTCGCCAAGACCCTCGACACGGGCGGCTCGAGTTTCGACACGAGCACGAAGTTTTCCATTGCGTACGACTGTGGTGGCGGCGTCTCGGGAACGGTTCAGCTCGCCGGGGGCGAGGACCAGACGATCAGCGGAATCCCGACCGGCTCGACGTGCACCGTCGGCGAGCCGACGCAGCCTGCGCCGCCGTCCGGCTACACCTGGAGCGTCGTCGTCACCGGGTCGCCGACCGGTGCGATCGCCAAGGACCAGACCGCATCGGCGACGGTCGCCAACACGCTGAAGCGCGAAACGGGCTCGCTGACGATCGCAAAGACGCTCACGACCGGAGGTTCCACCTTCGACACGAGCACGAAGTTCTCGATCGGCTACGACTGCGGCGGCGGAGTCTCCGGGACTGTCCAGCTCGCCGGCGGCCAGAGCACGACGGTCGACGGCATCCCGACCGGATCGATCTGCGCCGTCTCGGAGCCGTCGCCGCCGTCGGCCCCCGCAGGCTACAGCTGGGGAACGGTGCTCACCGGATCCCCGACGGCCGGGATCGTCAAGGGCACGCCGGCGTCGGTCACGGTCGCGAACTCGCTCACCCGCGACACGGGCTCGCTCCGCATCAGCAAGGTGTTGACCCTGAACGGCTCGAGCTTCAACCCGACCACCAAGTTCTCGATTGCCTACGACTGCAGCGGAGGGCCGTCGGGCACCATCCAGCTGGCCGGCGGCGACAGCACCACGATCTCCGGTATTCCGACCGGCTCGGTGTGCGCGGTGACCGAACCCTCGGTCCCGGCTGCTCCCGCCACGTACGTTTGGACTACGACCGTCACCGGGAGCGCGACGGCGCCGATCGCAAAGGGCATCACGACGTCGGTAACCGTGACGAACACGCTCAGGCCGACCTGCGCCGAGGATCCCGGTCGGGCCGCCCTGCTCACGCGAACGGTGATCACGGGCAACCCGGTTGGAGGCGGGACCGGTAGCCCGGGGAG
>DATLUW010000831.1:0-5742 GCA_035577825.1 Actinomycetota bacterium
AGAGCCGAAGGCGTTCCTGATGGACGAACCGCTGTCGAACCTCGACGCGAAGCTCCGCGTGCAGATGCGCACGGAGCTGGTCCGGCTGCGCGACCGTCTGCGGACGACCACCGTGTACGTGACGCACGACCAGGTCGAGGCGATGACCCTCGGCGATCGCGTGGCCGTCCTCAACGACGGCGTCCTGCAGCAGGTCGACACGCCGCAACGGCTGTTCCGCCATCCGGCGAACCTGTTCGTGGCGGCGTTCATCGGCTCGCCGTCGATGAACCTCGTGGAGGCCCGCGTGGAACGTGGAACGGTTGCGTTCGCGGGCGTCGAGATCCCGGCGCCGGACATGCTGCGCCCCTTCGAAGGGCGAACGGTGATCCTCGGCGTTCGGCCGTCCGACCTCGAGGACGCCGGCCTCCGGCCGGCGCCCGGCGCGCCCGTGCTCGACGTCGTCCCCGAGGTCGTTGAGGACCTCGGGACCGAGATGCACGCCATCTTCCGGATCGACGCCCCGCCGGTCGTCACCGACGACACGGCCGCGGCGCTCGAGGAGGAGGCCCTCGCCGAGCTGGACGGCGAGGCCGTGTCCGACCGGGCGACCTTCACGGCGAGCCTGGACCCCCGCTCCGCGGCCGAGCCCGGCCGTCCGCTCCGTCTGGTGATCGACCCGGTGGCCTGCCACTTCTTCGATCCGGAGACGAGCCGGGCGATCGAGGCATCGGCGGACCGCCCGGCCGGGGAACCGGAGCCGGAGCAGGTGCAGCCGGAGGGCGCCGAGGCGCCATGACCCGGCACGGCGGAGCGAGGACCCGGCGGGCGGCGTTCGCCGCCGCGATCGCATTGGTCGCGACCGGCGCCGCCTCCCCGCCCGCGGCCGGGGCTCCCCACCCGGCGTCGCACCGGTCCGCCCCGGCCGGGCACCGCCGGACGCCGACGGGGTTCGTCCGGGTGAACCAGGCCGGGTACGAGCGGGGTGCGCCGGAGCGCGCGTATCTCATGTCGCCGGTGGCGGCGCTCGGCGCCCCGTTCGTCGTGGTGAACGCGACCGGCCACGTGGTGCTGCACGGAACGGCCGGGCCCGATCTCGGCGCGTGGAGCGATCGGTTCCCCCACGTGTACGCCCTCGACTTCACCGGTCCGGCGACGCCCGGGAGGTACACGATCCGCGTGCACGGCCCCGTTCGTGCGATCTCGCCGGCGTTCCGGGTCGACACCGGCGCCCGGCTGGCCGCCCGGCCGCTCCGCAATGCGCTGTTCTTCTACCGGGCCGAGCGCGACGGCCCCGACTTCGTCCGTTCGGCGCTCCGGACGGCGCCGGCGCACCTCAACGATGCGAACGCCATGACCTACCTGACCCCGCACACGAACGGCGACGGCGTGTTCCGCGGCGACCTACATCCACTCGGGCGGCGGATCGACGCTTCCGGGGGATGGTGGGACGCCGGCGACTATCCGAAGTTCGTGCAGACGACGAGCTACACGGTCGACCTGCTGCTCGCGGGTGTCCGGGACTTCCCCCGGTCGATGGGCCGGGGCGCCGACGGATCGAACTTCACCGACGAGGCCAGGTTCGGCCTCGACTGGCTGCTCCGGATGTGGGACGACCCGACGCGGACGCTGTACTACCAGGTGGGGATCGGCGAGGGGAACGACCACATCGCCGGCGACCACGACATCTGGCGCCTGCCCCAGGCCGACGACACGTACGGTGGCACCGACCCGACCTTCCGCTACATCCGCCACCGGCCGGTGTTCCGCGCGGGGCCGCCCGGTTCGAGGGTCAGCCCGAACATCGCCGGGCGGGACGCGGCGGCCTTCGCGCTGGGCTACCAGGTGTTCCGGCGCAGCCGGCCGGGGTTGGCCCGGCGGTGCCTCCTCGCGGCGGAGCACGTGTTCGACCTCGCGGACACGAACCCGTCCGGGCATCTGCTCACCGTCGTGCCGTTCGACTTCTACCCGGAGACCGAATGGCGCGACGACCTCGAGTTCGGCGCGACGGAGCTCGCGGTCGCGCTGGCGGACCGCGGCACACGGCCGGGGCTGCCGCACACGCATGCCATGCACTACCTGCGCCTGGCCGCGCACTGGGCGAACGCGTACCTCCACGGCCCGGGCGACGCCGGCGACGTGCTGAACCTGTACGACGTCAGCGGGCTCGCCCACGCGGAGCTGGTCCGGGCCATCCGCCGGGCCGGCGACCCGGCCGGGCTGGACGTCGACCCCGCGCAGCTGCTCGAGGACATGCGTGCGGAGCTCGATGCGGCGCTTGCACAGGGGAAAAAGGACCCGTTCGGGTTCGGGTTCCGGTGGGCTCAGTGGGACACGGCGACGCACGGCGCCGGGATGGCCGTCGAGGCGGGCGAGTACGACCGGCTGACGCACGGCGACGCGTACACCGACGCCGGGCGTCGGTGGCTCGGCAACATCCTCGGCGCGAACGCGTGGGGCGCCTCGTTCGTCGTCGGGGACGGCTCGGAGTTCCCGCACTGCATGCAGCACCAGCCGGCGAACATCCGCGGCTCGCTGGACGGATCGCCGCCGGTCCTCCGCGGCGCGGTCGTCGAGGGTCCGAACTCGTTCTCGGCGCACGGGCGGCTGCCCGGGATGCGGGCGTGCCCGGCGGACGGGCGCGACCGGTTCGCGGAGTTCGATGGGCACGGGGCCGTGTTCGTGGACGACGTGCAGTCCTACGACACCGTCGAGCCGGCCATCGACCTCACGGCGGCGTCGCCGCTGGCGTTCGCCATGGAGGCCGCCGGGCAGCTTTGACGAGCGGCCCCACGACATCGGGCGGCAGCGCGATCTCCGGTCCCTCCGCGACCTGAGCCCGGAGGGACCGGCTGATCACTCTCCGTCGAAGCAGCTGACCACGGCCTGCTGCCCTAGCAGCTGGCTCCTCGTCGAAGCGGGGTTCAGGAACACGTCCTCCGCGTGGTGCATCGCCACGTTGAAGACGGTGTCAGCGCGGCCGTCGCAGTTGGTGTCGACCCGCTGGTTCCAGCCGATTGCGCCACTGGCGAAGTTCAGCCATGCGGTGAGCAGCGGCCGTCCGAGCAGGCGGTGAGCGTCGCTGGTGCCGTTGCTGTTGTTCAGGTACAGCGCGGCGCCCGCGGCGTCCGAGACGTCGTACTGCTCGTGGAACACCCGGCTGGCCTGGCCGACGATGTCGAGGTCGCACTGTCGGGTGGCGGCGTCGAGCTTGTGATTGCCCCCGACCCGGTATTCCTGATACCACCAGCCCGGCGCGAACGGCTTCGTCTCGTTCCCCACGACGATGAGGGGAGCGGTGTCCGCGGCCGCGCCGCCGTCGTCGTCCACCCACCGGGACTTGATCGTGTACAGGCACGGCTGCGTCCAGGTGTGGTTCCGGGCGTCGGTGACGTCGCGCGGCTGCACGCTCGGCGACTGCGCCGGGTCGAGGTCGGGCGGGTTCACCTTGTACAGCTTGGTGGAGGTCGTCGTGTCGTACCGCCCCGAGACGTCCCAGGTCCAGGTGACCGTGAGGTCGTCGCTCCCGGGGTCGGTCGACCGAGCCGACACGCCGAGCGGCGCTCCCGCCGAGGTCAGCAGCGTCGGGCCGTTCCCCGCCGCGATCGCCGTGGACAGGTCGATGGCCGAGGTCGGTTTCACGTTCGTCACGATGACCTGCGTGGACGCGGTGACGGAGCCGGTGTCGTCGTCGGTCACGACGACCGTGATCGGGTAGGTGCCGTTGTCGCCGTACGTGGCCGTCGTGCTGAAGGTTCGCCCGACCGTGGTGCTGGAATCGACGGCGAGCGACGCCGGCCCCTGCACCTGCGGCGAACCCCAGTCGATCGCGATGGTGTGCGTGTCCGGGAGGCCGGGGTCGTCGAACGAGCCCGACAGGATGACCGTGCCGCCCTCGGCGATCGTCGCGGCCGAGACCGTCAGGCCGGTGACCGTCGGGGCGACGTTCTTCACGGTGACGGGCACCGTGCGCGTCACCGACCCCGTGTCGTCGTCCGTCACGAGGACCTTGACGTTCGTCACGTCCTGCGGCGTGCCGGTCGGGTCGTCGTCGGTGAA
Organism: Actinomycetota bacterium; assembly: GCA_035577825.1. GTDB lineage: Bacteria > Actinomycetota > UBA4738 > UBA4738 > JACQTL01 > DATBHM01. The sequence continues at coordinate 4,039 of DATLUW010000831.1, forward strand.
GTCCCAGGTGAACGTGGCCGACGTGACGCCGGCCGCGACCGGCTGCACTGCGTCGTAGGTCCCGTCGTTGTTCCAGTCGACCTGCACGGTGTGCGGGTCGAGCACGCCCACGTCCGCGAACGACACCGTGTAGGTGAGGGTCTGCCCCTCGTTCACCGTCGTCGGCGAGAGCGCCGATCCTGTGAACGTCGGCGCGACGTTGTCCACGGTGAGCGATGTGGAGCCCGAGCCGCTTCCCGTGTCGTCGTCCGTGACCGTCACGCCGATGGGGTACACGTCGGCAGGCGACCCGCTCGGGTTGTCGTCCGCGTACAGGTGCGTCGGGTTCGCCGTGGTCACGCCCGCACCCAGCGGCGTGTGGGTGATCGTGCCGTCGCCCCAGTTGACGTCCAGCGTGTGTGTGTCCGGCGTTCCCGGATCGGAGAACGAGACCGTCAGCGCCGCCGTGGCGCCCTCGTCGATCGTCGAGTGTGCGAGCGTCGCGGTGACGGCCGACGGCGCCACGTTGTTCAGCGTCAGCGACTTCGTGATCGAAGTCGTCCCGTCGCCCGCGGAGAGGCCCACCAGGTCGTGCGCGGTGGCGGTCGGGTTGTCGTCGGAGTACGTGTGGCTCGTGGTGAATGAGGTCGCTCCCTGGGCGATGCTCACCGAGCTCTGCGACCCGTCACCCCAGTGAATGGTGACGGTCCGAGACGACGCGAGCGCCCGGTCGAACGTCCCGCCGACAGTGACCGGGGACCCCTCGGACACCGAGCTCGGCACGGAGAACGTGCTGAACACGGCCGGCGTGGTGGGCGGCGTGGAGGGCGGGCTGCCGGTCGTCCCGAACAGGGTGGTGTCCGGCGACGAGCAGGCCACCGGCCCCGGATGCGCGATCGCGTCGAACACGGCGTTCAGGAAGCTCTTGATGTTGCTGCCGATGCTGGCTCCGAAGTTCCAGTTGAACGCGAAGCCACCCTCGTGCCCCAGCACGGTCGCGTCGATCGCCAGCCCGACGTTGTCGGAGGTGGTGTCCGTGCTTCCAGACAGGTGCAGGTCGAACGACGCGCAGTTCAGGCTGAACAGGGCGCCCGAGCCGCCGAACACGCCCTCGAGCGTGCTGGTGACGGCGCTCACCCCCTGCACGATCCCCTCCAGGATCGTGTTGATCGGCCCGATCAACACCACGTTCGCGAATTCCTGCACGGTGCAGCCGTCCTGGAACGCGGCCACGTTGTCGAATACCGGGAGGTCGCAGACGCCGGGCAGGTGGATCGGCGGGATCGAATAGCAGTGGCCGTTCACCACGGTGACGATGCAGGTCGCCGGGACGGGGATGCCGTAGCAGGTGCCGAGCACCGTCACCCCGATGCACGTCGCCGGCACGTTGATGCCGTCGAGGCCCGGAAGGTCGACGCCGTTCAGGATCGCGTTCAGCACCGGATGGATGCCCACCGCGTTCGCCGCGTCGAGGATGTCCGCGATCTGATCGATCGAGTCCTGCAGCCAGCTGGGGAGGCTCACGCCGTTGTTCGTCAGGTAGGTCTTGAACGAACGGAGCGCGCCGCCCGGGTCGTTCACGATCTGCGCGGCGATCGTCGTGAACTCGTTGACCACCGATTCGAGCGACGACACGATGCTCCCCGCGGCGTTGTTCACCTGCGACGCGAAGTCCAGGGTGTCGGCGCCGGTGACGTTCGACCTGGTGGCCAGCGCGAAGTGCAG
>DATLUW010000832.1:0-2680 GCA_035577825.1 Actinomycetota bacterium
CGCAGTGACACCGTGACGTCCGAGCCGTCGATCGACGCCTCGGCCACGTGGTAGCCGTCCCCGCCGTCGGGCTTCCCCCCCTGGATCGAGGTGGCGAGGGTCTCCACCCCGACGAACCGCCCCTGCTCCTCCAGCGCGGCCGTCACATCGGAAGGCCCGTCGACCCACAGCTCGATGCGGTCGCTCACGTCGAGCCCGGCGGCCTTGCGCGCGTCCTGCACCACGCGGACCAGCTCGCGGGCCAGGCCCTCGCGGCGGAGCATCTCGTCGAGCTCGAGGTCGAGCGCGACCGTCATGCCGGCGTCCGCCGCCACGCCCCACCCCTCGGGGACGTCCTGCGCGAGCTCGACGTCCGCCGGCGAGAGCTCGACCGGTCCGCCGTCGACCTCGATCGAGACGGTCTCCCCGGCGGCCAGCCTGCCCGCGACCGAGCCGTCGTCCGCCGCGAGCGTCGCCGCCACCGACTTCACCCGCGGCCCGAGGCGCGGCCCGAGGACCGGGAAGTTCGGCTTCGCCCGCCACCCGGACAGCTGCTGCACCGTCTCGGCGAACTCCACCTCCTTCACGTTGAGTTCCTCCACGACGAGCGGCAGGAGCGGCCGGAGCGCATCGTGGTCGCCGGCGTAGTGCACGACCGCGCGCGAGAGCGGCTGGCGCACCTTCACCTTCGTATCCGAGCGAACCGTCCGCCCCAGCGCGACGATCGACCGCGCGGCGGTCATGGCGTCCTCGAGGGCGTCGTCGACCATCGACGCGTCGCCCGCCGGGTAGTCCGCGAAGTGCACCGACGCCGGCCGACCCGCCCGGTCGGCGGCGAGGTTCCGCCAGATCTCGTCGGTGACGAACGGCGTGAACGGCGCGAGCAGCTGCGCGAGCGTCACCAGCGCCTCGTGCAGCGTCTGGGAAGCGGCCGTCTTGTCCGTGGAGGCCGCGGCATCCCCCGAGCCCGCGCGTTCGGATGACCAGAACCGCCGCCGGGCCCGCCGCACGTACCAGTTCGAAAGGTCGTCCACGAACGCGGACAGTTCCCGGGCGGCGCCGGTCGCGTCGAACGCGTCCATCCGCCGGGTCGCGTCCGCGGACAGCCGGTGCAGCCGCGACAGCAGCCACCGGTCGAGCGGCGGCCGGGAGGCGACCGGCACGGGCTCGGCGGCGTCCGGGTCGAACCCGTCGGCGTTCGCGTAGGTGACGAAGAACGCGTACACGTTCCAGAGCGTCAGGAGGAACTGCCGCACGACGTCGGAGATGGCCTCCTCGGACGCGCGGCGCGCGGCCCACGGCGAGCCGCCGGCCAGCATGAACCACCGCACCGCGTCGGCCCCGTACGCGTCGAGCAGGGTGAACGGGTCGATCACGTTCCCGAGCGACTTCGACATCTTGCGCCCGTCGCGGTCCATGACGAGGCCGTGGCAGACCACGTTCCGGTAGGAGGTCTGGTCGAACAGGAGCACCGCCTCGGCCATCAGCGAGTAGAACCACCCCCGCGTCTGGTCGAGCCCCTCGGCGATGAAGTCGGCGGGAAACTTCGCGTCGAACTGCTCGACCCCGCGCCCGAGATCCGGCTGGTAGCCCCACTGCGCGTAGGGCATCGCGCCCGAGTCGTACCAGGTGTCGATCACCTCCGGAACGCGTGTCGCCTCCTCGCCGCACTCCGGGCAGGCGAACGTCACCTCGTCGATCGAGGGCCGGTGTGGATCGAGTCCGGCGAGGTCTCGCCCCGCGAGCCGGCCGAGCTCCTCGAGCGAACCGATCGCCGTCGCGTGCCGGTTCGAACAACGCCAGATCGGCAGCGGCGTCCCCCAGTACCGCGACCGCGAGAGCGCCCAGTCGACGTTGTTCCGCAGCCAGTCGCCGTAGCGGCCGTGCCGGATGTGGTCCGGGTACCAGCCGACGCCCTCGTTCACCTCGAGGAGGCGGTCCTTCTTCGCGGTCGTCTTCACGTACCAGGAGGTGCGCGCCATGTACAGCAGCGGCGTGCGGCACCGCCAGCACAGCGGGTAGGTGTGCTCGTACGGTTCGTCGCGGAGCAGCAGGCCGCGCGCGCGCAGGTCCTCGGTGATATCCGAGTCGGTCTCCTTCACCGGCCGGCCGCGGAGGTATTCGGGCACCTCGTCGGTGAACCGCCCGGCGTCGTCCACCGGCGCGAACACGGGCCACCCCTCGCGGCGGCCGATCTCGAGGTCGTCGGCGCCGTACCCCGGCGCGATGTGCACGACGCCGGTGCCCTCGTTCATCACGACGAAGTCGCCGGCGATCACGCGGTGGACACCCGGGTCGCTCACCGTGTCGAACACCGGCCGGTAGCGCGTCCCGACCAGCGCGGACCCCGGCACCGAGGCCGCCACCGTGCCGGCGCCCTCGCCGAGGACCTTCTCGCGCAGGGCGGCCGCGACCACCAGGCGTTCGCCGTTCACCTCGACCACGTCGTAGGTCTCGTCCGCGTCGACCGCGAGGCCCTCGTTCGACGGCAGCGTCCACGGCGTCGTCGTCCAGGCAAGGATCGCGGCGCCCTCGACCTCCGGGGCGGACGCCTCCGCCACCGGGAACTTCACGAACACGCTCGGGTCCAGGACCTGCTCGTAGCCGAGCGCGACCTCCGCGTCGGAGAGCCCGGTCTGGCAGCGCGGGCAGTACGCCACCGACTTGAAGTCCTCGAACAGCAGCCCCTGCCCGTGGAGCG
>DATLUW010000833.1:0-8762 GCA_035577825.1 Actinomycetota bacterium
GTCGGCCGGGCTGGCTACCGCGTCCACACGCTCGCCGTGCATCTCGGCCTGGCCGGCGACGAGCGGCGCCGGCACGCCGAGGAGCTCACCGACCTGGCGGCCGGGCTGCACGGGCCCGTGCTCGTGGGCGGCGACTTCAACGAGAGCGCGCGGTCGCCGGCCGTGCAGTGGCTGACCGAGCGCTACTGGGATTCCTGGGCGCACGGCGGCGACCGGGATTCGTCGGGGTCGACGTTCCCGTCGGTGGACCCGACCTCGCGGATCGACTACCTGTTCGTCTCGGAGCAGGTCCGCGTGGACGGCGCGTGGGTGCTGGCCGACGACGCCGCGCGGGCATCCTCCGATCACCTGCCGCTGATCGTCGACGTCACGCTCGACTAGCGCGGCCCCGAGGACAGCCGCCGCCGGACGACGGCGGCGCCGATCGACGCCGCGCCGTCCGTGCCCAACCGCGAGGTGTTGAGCACGGCGTCGTACAGCAGCGGATCGGCGATGTCGACGCCGTAGAACCGCCGCACGTAGCCGGCGCGCTCGGCGTCCACCCGCCGGCAGGCGTCCCGGGCCTCCGCCTCGCTCACGCCCTGGGACCGCATGATCCGGGCGGCCCGGTCGCCCTCGTCGGCGACCAGTTGGAGGTGGACGGCGTCCGGCCGGTCCCGGAGCGCCGCCTGCCCGCCCCGCCCCAGCACGACGAACCCCCCCGCAGCGGCCATGGACTCGAGCACCCGGCGGACCTCGTCGGCGAGGAGCCGGTCGTCGGTGGCCGGTGGCGCCACCAGGGCGAACTCGGGGCTCGCGGCGGCGAGCGCCAGCCCCATCTTCTCGACCAGCGCGGGCACGCGTTCGTCGAGGTTGTCCGCGAGGTCGGGGTCGAGGCCCACGGTAGCGGCAGCCCGATCGACGATGTCCCGGTCGGCGAATCGGTACCCGAGGGCCGTGGCCAGGGCGGCCGCAACCGTCAGCCCGCCGGCCCCGTACTGGCGGGAGACCGTGACGATGCCCATGGCGGTCGGCCCGCGCTCCTCGGGGACGGTGGGGTTCGGGCCGGTCACGTGCGGTGCGTGCCGCCGCGGGCGCCGGGGTTCCGGAACAGCTGGATCGCGGCGAACACGCCGAACGCCGCCGCCGCGCCGACCAGCACGATCAGTGCGATCGCGAACGACCATTCGAGAATGCCCCAGGCTGCGATCACCGTGTCGTCGTCCTTGCTTCGGCGGGGTCGCGTTGCTCGCCGGGCCGGAGGTGAGGCTGTAGTGTAAGTCGCAGAAGCCGACCCGGGGTGAGGGACGGATGTTCTACTGGCTGGTCAAACACGTGTTCCTGGGCCCGCTCCTGAAGCTGCTGTACCGGCCGAAGGCGCGGGGCCTCGAGAACGTTCCCGGCGACGGCCCGGTGATCCTCGCCGCCAACCACGTGTCCTTCATGGACTCGCTGTTCATCCCGCTCGTGCTGAAGCGCCGCGTGGTCTACCTCGGCAAGTCCGACTACTTCGACCACGCGCGGACCCGGTGGTTCTTCAAGATGGTGAACGTCATCCCGGTCAAGCGGGAGGGCGGCACCGCCGGCGAGGCCGCCATCCGGGCGGGCGTGAAGGAGCTCGACAAGGGCCTGATCGTCGGGATCTATCCCGAGGGGACGCGGTCGCCCGACGGGCGGCTGTACCGGGGGAAGACGGGCGTGGCGCGGATGGCCCTGCTGGCGAAGGCGTCGGTCGTGCCGGTGGGCGTGTTCGGGACGCGCGACCTCCAGCCGCCGGACCGGAAGATGCCGAAGCTCTCCGGGCGGATCCAGATCGTGTTCGGGCGGCCGCTCGACTTCACGCGGTTCGAGGGGCAGGAGCGCGACCGGTTCGTCCTGCGCTCGGTCACCGACGAGATCCTGTACGAGATCATGATGATCACCGGGCAGGAGTACGTCGACGAGTACGCCTCGCGGGTGAAGGCCGAGGCGGCAAAGGCGGCCGCCGGCGCCGGAACCGTGACCCCGGCGGCGGACCTCCCCGGCGAGCCGGGGACGCTCACCGACGACGATGCCGCCGCCGGCGTCAAGGTGGTCGAGCCCGAAGCGGAGCGCGCCGCCACGGCCGAACAGCACCCGGCCTCGTAGCCCCGAACTCCGGCTCGATTCGCGATCGGCCGAACCTGGCTCGGTTCGCGTCAGCGGAACCCGGCTCAGTTCGCGATCAGCGGGGGTGTGACGATCGGCGCCGCGGGGACCCCGGGCTCGATGGAGCGCTGGACGTTGCCGTCCTGGATCCACTTGGTGGCGCACCGCACGCAGTACGCACGGCGCTTGGTGGAGAGCACGACGACCACCCGGGCCGAATCACAGACTGGGCAGCGGACCATTCGCAACACCCTCCTCGCGCCGCGAAACCGGGGAGCGCCGAACGCCTCGCGACCGCGACGTTCGCGCGACAGCATTACCCGGACACTCCTGCCGCAAACGGGAGAAGAGTGACAGAAACGCAACGACGGCGCATTCGCGCTGCTCGCCGCCGTCGCGCGCCGGCGCATTCGTCAGTCGCCGGCGTCGCGGGCCCAGTCGCGCGACCGGGCGACCGCCTCCTTCCACCGCGCGTAGCGATCGTCGACGCCCGCATCGCCGGCGGGTTCGAACTCGCGGTCGAGCTGCCAATGGGAGCTCACCTCGTCGCGTCCGGCCCACACGCCGGTGCCCAGGCCGGCCAGGTAGGCGGCCCCCAGCGCGGTGGTCTCGAGGACCTTCGGGCGGCGGACCGGAATGCCGAGCGCGTCCGCCTGGAGTTGCATCAGCAGGTCGTCCACACTCGCCCCGCCGTCGGCCTTGAGCTCCGTGAACTCGATCCCGGCGTCGTCGCGCATGGCGTCGACGACGTCGCGGGTCTGGAACGCGATGGCCTCGAGCGTAGCCCGTGCCAGGTGCGCGGCGGTGGTGCCCCGCGTGATGCCGACGATCGTCCCCCGCGCGTACGGATCCCAGTGCGGGGCGCCCAGCCCCGTGAGCGCCGGCACGAACACCACGCCGCCCGAGTCCGCCACCTGCCGGGCGAGCGTCTCCACCTCGGCCGAGTCCCGGATGATCCCGAGCCCGTCGCGGAGCCACTGCACCGCCGAACCGGTGACGAAGATCGACCCCTCCAGCGCGAACGGCACCTCGCCGGCGGTGGTCGCCGCGATCGTCGTGATCAGCCCGGCGGCGGAGGCGGGCGCCGTGGTGCCCGTGTGCATCAGCACGAACGACCCCGTCCCGTACGTGTTCTTGCCGGTGCCGGCCTCGAAGCAGGCCTGCCCGAACAGCGCCGCCTGCTGGTCGCCCGCGATCCCCGCGATCGGGACCTCCGCACCGAAGAACGCCGCCGGGTCCGTGACGCCGAACCGGCCGCACGACGGCAGCACCTCCGGCAGCACGCCGCGGGGCACGCCGAGCCGTTCGAGCAGCCGTTCGTCCCAGTCGAGCGCGTGGATGTCGTACAGCAGCGTTCGGGAGGCGTTCGTATGGTCGGTGGCGTGGATCGCGCCGCCGGTCAGCCTCGCGAGGACGTAGGAGTCCGTCGTGCCGAACGCGATCGAACCCCCCTCGGCCGCCTCGCGGGCGCCCTCGACATGGTCGAGCAGCCAGTGCACCTTGGTGCCGGAGAAGTACGGGTCGATCACGAGCCCGGTGCGGTCGCGGACGTGGGGCTCGAGGCCCTCCTCGCGCAGCTCGTCGCACAGCGGCGCCGTCCGGCGGTCCTGCCACACGATGGCCGGGTGGACCGGCCGGAGGGTCTCGCGTTCCCACAACACCGTGGTCTCGCGCTGGTTCGTGATGCCGATCGCGGCGAGGGCGGCAGCCTCAACGCCGCCGCGGGACAGCGCCTCCTCGCACGCGGCCTGCAGGGCGGTCCACCAGTCGTCCGGGTCGTGTTCGACCCATCCGGGGCGGGGGAACGACTGCGGGAACTCGCGGTACCCCTTCGCGGCCACCGCGCCGCCGCCGTCGACGAGCAGCGCCGTGACGCCGGTGGTTCCCGCGTCGATCCCGAGCACGAGGGTCATGACGGGCCGGAGCGTACCGTCCCTTTGCAGGCGGCGACGGGCCCTGGAACGATGGCGCGACACCGAAGCGCCGCACCCCGCGCGCGCGATCGGTGCCGACGAAGCGAGGTGCGCGATGAGGATGGGCATCCTGTGCGGGGGAGGGCCGGCTCCCGGCATGAACTCGGTGATCTCGGCCGCGACCATCGAGGCGGTGAACACCGGCTGGGAGGTCGTGGGGATCCTCGACGGGTTCGAGCACCTCATCGAGGGGTCGACCAGGGAGACGCGAACCCTCGGGATCACCGACGTCTCACGGATCCACGTGCAGGGCGGTTCGGTGCTGCGGACGTCGCGGGCGAACCCGACCACACGGGACGACGCCGCGGAGGACCCGGAGTGGCGGCTGCACAACGCGGTGCAGGCCATCGCCGAGCTCGATCTCGGTGCGCTGGTGACGATCGGGGGCGACGACACGGCGTTCTCCGCGCAGGCCGTCGCGACGGCGGCGGGAGGTTCCCTCCGCGTCGCCCACGTCCCGAAGACGATCGACAACGACCTCCCGCTGCCGGGGGGGATGCCGACGTTCGGGTTCGAGACCGCCCGGAGCGTCGGCGTCGACCTCGTGAACAACCTCATGACCGACGCGATCACCACGCAGCGGTGGTACCTGGTGGTGGCGATGGGGCGGAGCGCGGGCCACCTCGCGCTCGGCATCGGCAAGGCCGCCGGGGCGACGCTGACGGTGATCGCGGAGGAGTTCCCGTCGGACGAGCCGATCTCGCTCGACCACCTGGTCGACATCGTCGAGTCGGCGATGCTGAAGCGGGCGGTGCACGGGCGGCCGTTCGGCGTGGTGGTGCTGGCGGAGGGCATCGGGCTGCGCCTGCGCGAGGAGGACCTGGCCACCGCCATGCCCGAGGTCGAACGTGACGAGCACGGCCACATCCGCCTTGCCGAGCTCGAGCTGCACCGCGTGCTGGCGAAGCTCGTGAAGGAGCGCTTCCGCGCGCGCGGCGAGAAGGTCACGATCGAGGGAACGAACATCGGCTACGAGCTGCGGTGCGCCCCGCCGATCCCGTTCGACATCGAGTACACGCGCGACCTCGGCTACGGCGCCGTCGAGTACCTCCGCGACGCCGTCACGCTCGGCAGCGAGGACCCCGGCGCCATGATCACCCTCCGCGAGGGGCACATGGAGCCGTTGCCGTTCGGTTCGTTCTCGGACCCCGAGACCGGCCGCGTCCGCATCCGCGAGGTGAACGTCGAGAGCCACTCCTACCGGGTCGCGCGCGAGTACATGATCCGGCTGGAGCCCGGCGACCTCGACGACCCGGGGACCCTGGCGGCGCTGGCCGCGGCGGGGAACACGACGCCCGACGCGTTCCGCGACCGGTACGGGTACCTCGCGGCGCTGGGGTAGGCGCTCAGGTCAGGTCGCGGTCCGGCCGCATTCGAGGAGGGTCCTCGCGACCGTCCGCTGGCGCCAGCCGGCGGCCCAGACCTCCCCGGACGGGCCCACGGACACGTCGTTCAGGGCGCCCTTGCCGGTGTTCGGGATGGAGACCGGTGCCCATGCGGTTCCGTCCCAGTGCTCGAGGAGCGGCCGGTGGAGCGCCGTCCCGGCGGCCCAGACGCTGCGGGGGCCGGTCGCGTCGACGCCGGCGAGGAACTCGTTCCCACCCACGGCCGGCACCGGGACGACCGTCCAGCGGATTCCGTCCCAGTGGATCGTGAGCGCTCGGGACCGATGGAATCCGACGGCCCAGACGTCCCGCGGGCCGATCGCGGTCACATCCTGGAGCCGGTCGTCGGTCGACTCCGTCGGCGACTCGGCGTTCGGGCTCGGCGCCACCCGCCACCGCACCCCGTTCCAATGCATGACGAGGGTCCGGGGGCCGAGCCGGTGCTCCGAGGAACCGACCGCCCAGACGTCGTCGGGTCCGTCCGCGTCGATGCCCTCGAGCCTGCTGCCCGTGCCCGGGAGGTCGAGGGCCACGGTCCTCCACGATGAACCGTCCCAGTGGAGGATGAGGCCATTCGTGCGGCCACCCGTCGGTCGGAACCCCGCCGCCCACGCGTCGTCCGGAGCGAGCGTGGCGACGCCGCGCACCACATCACCCGCCGGGACGGGATGCGATTCCCAACCGGATCCCCGCCACCGGACGGTCGCCGGCCGCAGTTCGAACCGCTGCCCCATCGCCCAGACGTCGCCCGAACCTGCCCCGTCGACGTCGACCACCGCGTCGCCGGGGTGCTCCAAGCCTGGGGGCGACGAGAGCCGCCACCGCCCCCCGGTCCACCGGGCGGCGAGGGCCGTGGCGCCGCTTCCGCCGATCCAGAGGTCGCCGCCCGGGACCGCGTCCACCGCCTGGAGCAGGTTCCACCGGGCGGTGGGGGGGCTCGGACTCGGCGTGAGATTCCACTGCGAGCCGTTCCAGCGGAGCGCGAAGGTCCTGGGGTAGTCGCCGTTGGCGTCGGATCGCCCCGCCGCCCATGCGCCGCCCGAGGTCGCGACTGCGACGGTGGCGAGCGAGCCGAACCGGTCCGGCGGCGACGGCGCCGGGACGTCGGCCCACTGGGCTCCGTTCCATCGAAGGATGTACGGGGACCCGGGTTCGCCCCCCGTGGTTCCGACGGCCCAGGCCTCGTCCGGCCCGCCGGCGGCGACGTCGGCGAGCTGGGTCGGCGCGCCGCCGACGGGTGGCGTCGCGACGACCCGCCAATGCAGGCCGTTCCACCGGAGTACCAGCGGCGCCGAACCGCGCCTCCCGACCGCCCAGGCATCGTCCGGCCCGACGGCGGAGACGGCCGCCAGCTGGTTGAAGGCCGAGGACGGGCTCGGCGTGGGGACGACCGACCACGCGGACCCGTCCCAGTGCATGGCGAGGGTCCCGATCGGACTCGAGTCGAACCGCGTTCCCACCGCCCAGGCGTCGTTCGCCGACGTCGCGGACACGCCGGTGAGCTCCGCGGGACCGGGGAGGGGCAGGTCGACCTCGTGCCAGGCCGACCCGTCCCAATGCTCGGCCAGGGCGCGGGTCGGCCCGAGCTCGCCGCCGGATGAGCCGACCGCCCACGCGTCGTCCGGTGCCACCGCCGCGACCCCTCGCAGGGTGGGCGCGACCACGTCGAGGGTCGGCCCGGGCACGATCGTCCATCGGGTGCCGTCGTAGTGCATCGCCAGGGTCCGTGGCCCCCCCGGCCCGCCGGGGGGCCCGATCGCGTCGCCGACCGCCCAGACGTCGTCCGACGCCGCGCCGGCGACGTCGTGGAGGGATCCCGCGCCGAGGGGGATCGGCTCGATCCGCCATCCCGCCGGCGTGCCGTGGAGCACGAGCGGAGTGGGCCTTCGCGTGACCCCGAAGTCGCCGACCGCCCATCGCTCGGTGGCCGAGGTCGCGGCGATGCCGTCGATCTGCCCGGTGCCCGCGTCGACGTTCGGAGTCTCGGCGACCGACCAGGTCGCGGCGCAGTCCCCGGGGTCGACGATCGGCGCCGACCGCGCTCCGGCGACGTCGCCCACGCCGCCCGCGGGGCGCGGTGCCCCGAGGACCAGCCCGACGGACACGAGCAACACCGTCGACCTGCGGGCCGTGGCCCGACGTGCGTGAGTTCGCACGCGCTCCTCCCGAGACGGACGCCGCCGGCGTCGCCTCCGAGGTCAGTGTGGCGAAGATCCTGCAAAGGCGCCAGTCGGCGGTCGCGGACCGGAGCCGGCCTCCGGCCGAGCCTAGAACAGGCCGACCGTCCGGCCGTCGGCATCGACGTCGACGTTCGCGTACGCCGGCGTTCGACCCAGCCCGGGCATCAGCATGATGTCGCCGCACAGCGCCACGACGAACCCCGCCCCGACCGAGGCGTTGAGGGTCCGGATCGGCAGCGTGAACCCCTTCGGCCGCCCGCGCTGGGTGGGGTCGTGCGAGAGCGACATGTGAGTCTTCGCCATGCACACCGGCAGCTCACCGAGCCCGAGGTCGTCGAACCGGGCGAGTCGGAACTCGGCCTCCTTCGAGTAGTCGACGCCGTCGGCGCCGTACAGCGAGGTCGCGATGCGCTCGATCTGCGCGCGGATCTGCAGACCCGGCGGGTTGAGCGGCGCGAACGTGCTCGGCGGCTCGGCGGCCTCGACCACGGCGTTCGCCAGGTCGACCGATCCCTCGCCGCCCCGCTCGAACCCCTCGTTGACGACGACCTTCTCGGCGCCGGCATCGCGGGCCAGCTGCGACAGCAGCTCGATCTCCGCGTCGGAGTCCGTCCCGAACCGGTTGATCGAGACCACCACCGGGATCTTGAACGTCCGAACGATGTCGATGTGGGCCGCCAGGTTCTCCGCCCCCCGGGCGAGCGCCGCGTCGTCCCGAACGCCGAGGTCCGCGTCCGCCACGCCCCCGTGCGACTTCAGCGCCCGGACGGTCGCGACCAGCACCGAGGCCGACGGCTTGAGGTTCCCGTATCGGCACACGATGTGCCCGAACTTCTCGAACCCGAGGTCCGAACCGAACCCCGCCTCGGTCACCGCGTAGTCGGCGAGCTTCAGCCCGACGCGGTCGGCGATGATCGAGTTGTTCCCGGTGGCGATGTTCCCGAAGGGGCCGGTGTGGATCAGCGTGGGCTGCCCCTCGATCGTCTGCACGAGGTTCGGCCGGAGCGCGTCCTTCATGAGCACGGTCATCGCGCCGGCAACGCGAAGGTCCTCCGCCGTCACCGGCTGCTTCCGCCGCGTCTCGGCCACCACGATGCGCCCGAGGCGCTTGCGGAGGT
>DATLUW010000834.1:0-2393 GCA_035577825.1 Actinomycetota bacterium
CGCATTCCCGGCCTGGATGGTCGCGGCGATCGTCGCCCGCGAGCTCCTCGTCTCGGGGTTCCGGTTGGCGGCCGTCGAGCGAGGCGTGGTGCTCCAGGCCCGCGACCTCGGGAAGCTGAAGACGTGGTTCCAGGCGATCGCAGTCGCCCTGGGCGGGTTCGCGGCGGCCGGAGCGTGGAGCACCTCGGTCGCATGGTGGGGCCTGCTCGTCGCCGTGGTGATGACGTGGATCTCCGGGCTCGACTACGCCCGGGACGCGCCGGCGCTGCTGCGCGGTCGCGCTCTGGCCTGAGGCGCCGCGCTTGCCCGGGGGGAAGGACGCACCTACAGTGACCCGGGGAGACGTGCGCCGTCCGACTCGCATCCGCAGGGCCGCCGCGTGCACGGGAACCGTTGCGGCGGTCGGCGGCCTGGTGGCGGTGTTCCTGCTCACGAACGCACCAGGGCCGCAGTTTGTGACCACCGGCGGGCTGCAGCTCCGAGGAGGCTCGGCTGCGCCGAACAAGGTGTTCCGGTCGACGGTCGATTGGTGCGGCACCGACACGGCCGCGACGGACCGGCCCGACGCGATCGCCGGCCGCCAGTTCCATGTGATCTATGCGTTCCCGTCCGACGGCACCGACCGGTTCACGACGCTCGCGGGGCCGGTCGTGTCCGACGTCGCAGCGATGGACGGGTGGTGGCGCCTGCAGGATCCGACGCGGGCGCCGAGGTTCGACCTCGCCGCGTTCCCGGGTTGCGCACCGGGGTTCGGGCAGCTGGACCTGTCGCGCGTCCAGCTGAAACAGCCGACCACGTTCTACGAGTCGACCACGGTCCGGATGCCGCGGCTCGTCTCCGAGCTCAACCAGACATTCGCCGACCCGGCGAAGAAGTACCTCGTCTACTACGACGGCGCCGTCGACGATCCGCGGCTCTGCGGCCAGAGCGTCGTCTCACCCGATCGTGGCGGACCGTTCGCCTTCTCGGTGGTCTACGCGCAGGCGTGCCGCGCCGACATCGGCAGCGGCGCGATCACGGCGTCGGTGATCACGCACGAGCTCTCGCACAACCTCGGCGCAGTGCCTCCTCACGGCCCGCCGAACGCATGCCCTGGCGACTCGGCACACGTGTGTGACGACGAGAACGACCTGATGTACCCCACGACGAGGGGACAGGGCCTCAGCGCGGTCGTGCTCGACGTCGGCCGGAACGACTACTACGGGCACGGACAGGGCTGGTGGGACCTCCGCAACTCGGACTGGCTGGTGCACCTCGACGCGCCCGGGTTCGCGCTCACGATCTCGTTCGGGACGAGCACGGGCACCGGCACCGTGACCAGCGACCAGCCCGGGATCGCGTGCCCGCCGAGCTGCTCGTCGCTCTGGAGCCCTGGAACGAAGGTGACGCTCACGGCTGCACCGGCCGCCGGGTCGCGCTTCGCCGGTTGGAGCGGCGCCTGCTCGGTGGATCCCTGCTCGGTGACGATGGCCGGGCCCGAGTCGGCGGTCGCGCTGTTCGTCAGACAGGCGGGCATGACGGTCTCCATCAGGCACCCGTCGGGGACGAGCGGTAAAGTGACGAGCCGGCCGGCCGCGATCTCCTGTCCGCCGACCTGCACGGCCACCTTCGACAAGGGCGCGCAGGTGCGGCTGGTCGCAACTGCAGGCCCGCGGTCGACCTTCGTCGGGTGGACCGGCGTCTGCTCCGGGAAGACGGCGTGCGCCTTCTTCGCCGGGGAGGGATCGAGGGTGACAGCGACCTTCCATGCTGCCTTCAAGCCGCCGGCCCGGAAGCTCCCGCTGTGCAAGGCCGGGCAGACGCCGATGAAGGCAAAGCCCTGCCGGCGCTAGTGCCCTAGGCCTCCTCCGGCTCCTCCTCGACCGCCTCGAGGATCCCGGCCCGCCACCAGGCGGACGATCCGCCGCGGTCCACGGCGCCGTTCAATGTCGCGAGTGCACGAAGCACGGCTTCGCGTTCCTCGGGCGTGGGCTCGGGGGTGATCTCGACCGTCACGGCCGGTTCAGCCTAAAGGAGCCTGCCTGGCCGGACGATGAGTCACGATGATGACCCTTCGCGTCGTCGTCTGTGCTGCGCTCGCGCTCGTCTTCGCCGCCCCGTCCCCCGCCGGGTCGACTGCCGCTTCCTGGGCGCAGCCGCAGATCAAGGTCGTCATCGCGCACGGGCTGATGGGCGGCACGGTCGCAGGCTTCCGGCCCGACGACCCGCTCACTGCCGGAGACCTTGCCGATCTCGTCGGCGGGGTGACGGGCAAGCCGGCTGGGGTTGCGGCCAATCCGACGGTTCCGGTGACGATCGCGCAGCTCGACGCACAGCTCGTGCGGGGGCTCGGCCTTCTGTCGGTCGCCCGCCGGTTCACAGCGGGTATCCGCGGAGCCGGTCTGAGGCCGCCG
>DATLUW010000835.1:0-6427 GCA_035577825.1 Actinomycetota bacterium
CGGCGTGATGCCGCCCGCCACGCCGCGGATCGCGTACGTCTCCGTCCCATCGAGTTCGAGCGATGCGGCCGAGTCGCCGTTCGCGTACTGCAGCGGCAGGATGCCCATCCCGACGAGGTTGGACCGGTGGATCCGTTCGAACGACTCCGCGATCGCCGCGCGGACGCCGAGCAGCGCCGGCCCCTTGGCCGCCCAGTCGCGGCTGGAGCCGCTGCCGTACTCCTTGCCGGCGAGCACCACGAGCGGGACGCCCTCGGACGCGTACCGCAATGAGGCGTCGTAGATCGTCAGCTCCTCGCCGTCGGGGAGGTGGCGGGTCCACGGCCCCTCGGTCCCGGGCGCGAGCTCGTTGCGCAGGCGAACGTTGGCGAACGTCCCCCGCATCATCACCTCGTGGTTGCCCCGCCGGGCGCCGTAGGAGTTGAAGTCGCCCGGCTGCACGCCGTGTTCGACCAGGTACCGCCCGGCCGGCGAGTCCTTCTTGATCGAACCCGCCGGGGAGATGTGGTCGGTCGTGATCGAATCGCCCACCTTCACCAGCACGCGGGCGCCCTCGACGTCCTGCGGGTCGGCGAGTTCGGCGGAGAGATCCTGGAAGAACGGCGGCTCCTGGACGTAGGTGGACGAGGGGTCCCATTCGTAGACGGTCCCCGTCGGCGCCTCGAGGGCCGCCCAATGCTCGTCCCCCGCCCAGATCCGGCCGTACTCGTCCTCGAACTGCTCGGGCGTGATCGCGTCGGCGAGCACCGACTGCACCTCGTCCGCCGTCGGCCACAGGTCCTTCAGGAACACGTCGTTCCCGTCGCCGTCCCGTCCGATCGGCTGCGAGGTCAGGTCCACGTCGACGCGCCCGGCCAGCGCGTACGCGACGCACAGCGGCGGCGAGGCCAGGTACGACGCCCGCACCTGCGGGTGGATGCGCCCCTCGAAGTTCCGGTTGCCGGAGAGCACGGCGACCACGGCGAGGTCGCGTTCGTCGACCTGCTTCGCGACCTCCTCCGGGAGCGGACCGGAGTTCCCGATGCAGGTCGTGCACCCGTAGCCGACGAGGCCGAACCCGAGCTTGTCGAGGTACGGCTGCAGGCCCGCCCGGTCGAGGTAGTCGGTCACCACGCGGGAGCCGGGCGCGAGCGAGGTCTTCACCCACGGCTGCGACTGCAGACCGGCCTCGACCGCCTTCTTCGCGAGCAGGCCCGCGGCGACCATGACGCTCGGGTTCGACGTGTTGGTGCAGGAGGTGATCGCCGCGATGACGACGCTGCCGTGGTCGACGCCGTTCGAGCCGCCGCGGATCTCCGGCAGCACCTCGCCGTTGCCCGAGGCGGCCGCCGCCTCCTCGATGCCGCCCGCGCTCGGTTCCTGCTCGGACGTGGGGTCGCTCGCCGGGAACGTCGCTGCCACCGCCGCGTCGTGGCCGTCCCCGTAGCCCTTCCCGAACTCCGGGAACGCGTCGGTGAACGACGCCCACACGCCGGGCAGCGCGACGCGGTCCTGCGGCCGCCGCGGGCCGGCCACGCTCGGCACGACCGAGGAGAGGTCGAGGTCGAGGGTCTCAGTGAACACCGGGTCGGGTTCGCCGTCGGTCCGGTAGAGCGACTGCTCCTTCGTGTAGCGCTCGACGAGGTCCACGACGTCCCCGCGGGCGGTGTTCTTCAGATAGGTCACCGTCTGGTGGTCCGCCGGGAAGAACGACGCGGTCGCGCCGTACTCCGGGCACATGTTCGACAGGGTGGCCCGGTCCTCGACGGTGAGCGACGAGAGCCCGTCCCCGTAGAACTCGACGAACTTCCCGACCACCCCGTGCGAGCGGAGCATCTGCGTGAGCGTGAGGACCAGGTCCGTTGCCGTGGTCCCGGCCGGCAGCGCGCCGGTCAGCTTGACCCCGACCACGATCGGCCAGGGCAGGAACATCGGCTGGCCCAGCATGGCGGCCTCGGCCTCGATCCCGCCGACGCCCCACCCGAGCACGCCGAGCCCGTTCACCATGGTCGTGTGCGAGTCGGTGCCGACGAGCGTGTCCGGCATCGCGACCCCGTCGCTCAGGCGCACGACCCGCCCGAGATGCTCGAGGTTGACCTGGTGGCAGATGCCCATGCCCGGCGGAACGACGCGGAACCCGTCGAACGCCTGCTGCGCCCACTTCAGCAGCGCGTAGCGCTCGCCGTTGCGGCGGTACTCCCACTCGACGTTCGCCTGGTACGCCTCGGGCGAGGCGAACAGGTCGACCTGCACCGAGTGGTCGATCACGAGGTCGACGGGGATGTGCGGATTGACGCTCGCGGGATCGCCGCCCGCCCGCGCCACGGCGGACCGAACGGCGGCCAAGTCGACCACCGCGGGGACGCCGGTGAAGTCCTGCATGAGCACGCGAGATGGCATGAATGCGATCGCCGGCTCCCGTTCGGGCTGATCGGGCCACCCGGCCAGCGCGGCGGCGTCCTCCTCGCTCACGTCGCGGGTACCGGCACGCCGGAGCAGGTTCTCCAGCAGGATCTTCACCGTGTGCGGCATGCGCGCCAGGTCGGCGCCGGTCGCCGCGAGCCGGTGGATCGTCACCTCCCCGTCGACGGTGCGCAGCGTTCCCTTGGCGTCCTCCATGTCGTCTCACCTCGCGTCGTCGTTCCCTTCAGCGTAGTCCCAGCACGAACGCACCGGCCCGCATCGAACCCCGGTGAGCCGTCCGTTGCGCGGCCGTCGCCGGCCGGGGCAGTTTCCGGGCACGCCGCCGCGGCCGACCGCCCGCGGCGGAGGGGGAATGCGCGGGCGCCTCGGTAGGGTTGGGAGGGGGGGATCGCGAGAGGAGCGCACATCGTGAAGATCGGGATCGGCCTTCCCAACACGACCACCCCGGCGGCGACCGGCAAGCTCATCGTCGAATGGGCGAAGCGGGCGGAGGAGCGCGGGTTCTCCTCGCTCGCCACGATCGACCGGATCGCGTTCCACAGCCACGACACCTTTGCCGTGCTGGCGGCCGCGGCCGCCGTGACCGAGCGCGTCGGCCTGTTCCCGAACATCCTGCTCGCCCCGACCAGGAGCACCGCGCTGCTCGCGAAGGAGGCCGTGACGGTCGACCACATCAGCGGCGGCCGGCTCTCGCTCGGCCTCGGCGTGGGGGGCCGACAGGACGACTTCGAGCTCGCCGGGTTCGGCTTCTCGGACCGCGGGAAGCGGTTCGATCGGCAGCTCTCGGACCTCCGGGCGGTGTTCGACGGGAAGGCGCTGCCGGGGTTCGATGGCCAGGTCGCCCCGGATCCGGTCCGGCCGGGCGGGCCGCCGATCGTGATCGGCGGGACGGCCGACGTCGCGATCCGGCGCGTGGCCGAGCACGGGATCGGGTGGACCGCCGGCGGGGCGCCGCCCGAGGTCGTGCTGCCGTACGTGGAGCGGGTCCGCGAGGCGTGGCAGGAGGCCGGCCGCGAGGGCCGACCGTACATCTACGCGCTGTCGTACTTCGGGCTCGGCGACGAGCACGTCGACGCGTCGAAGCAATCGATCCTGTCGTACTACTCGTACTTCGGTGAGCGGGTGGTCGCGTTCGCCGATTCGATCCCCCGGACCCCCGAGGCCATCGCCGAGCGCCAGGCCAAGTACGAGGAGGCCGGCGTCGACGAGGTCATCTGGGATCCGACGGTCCCCGATCTCGATCAGGTCGACCGACTGGCGGAAGCGGTCCTCGAAGCGCGAAGCTGACCCCCGAGGAACGCCGCCGCGCCGCGGCGGCCCGCCGATCGGAGGCCGAGGGTATGGCCAGGGAGTCGAAGCCGAGGATCCTCCTCGTCGAGGACGAACGGGCCATCTCCGAACCCCTCGCGGAGAGCCTTGTCCGCGAGGGGTTCGAACCCAAGGTCGCGGCCACGATCGCGGATGCGGAGCGGGAGCTCGAGTCGGACGAGCCCGACCTCGTGCTGCTCGACGTGATGCTGCCGGACGGCGACGGCCGCGACCTGTGCCGCGAGATCCGCCGGCGCTCCGACGTCCCGATCGTGATGCTCACGGCGCGCGGCGAGGAGGTCGACCGGGTCGTCGGGCTCGAGCTGGGGGCGGACGACTACGTCGTGAAGCCGTTCTCGGCGCGGGAGCTGGCGGCGCGGATCCGGGCGATCCTGCGGCGGGGCCGCAGCGGCGCGCGGCGCGACCTGGTGGAGGTCGGGCCGATCAGGCTGGACGCCTCATCGCGAACCGTGACCAGGGACGGGCGCCCGGTCGAGATGGCTGCCCGGGAGTTCGATCTGCTGCACCTGTTGATGAGCCGGGCCGGCACGGTCGTGCGCCGCGAGGAGATCATGGACCTCGTGTGGGACGAGCACTGGTTCGGGTCGACGAAGACCCTCGACGTGCACGTGTCCTGGCTGCGGAAGAAGCTCGAGGTCGACCCGGCCCAGCCGGTGTACATCACGACGAGCCGCGGGGTGGGGTTCCGGTTCGCGGCGCCCGAGGACCTCCCGGCCGGATCGGGACCGGGATCGTGAGCCGGGGCCGGCGGTCGGGCGCGATGCGCGTCCGGGGCCGGCTCATGCTCGCGTTCGGGTATCTGCTGCTCGTCGTGATCGTGGCGCTCGAGGTGCCGCTGGCGGTGAACCTCCGGAACCGGAGCCTCGCCGAGCAGCGGGCGCAGGAGACGACGCTCGCCGTCGCGACGGCGGCCCAGGCGAAGTCGCTGCTCTCCAAGGCCGATCGCGACGCGCTGCAGCGCCAGGTTCGGGCGCAGGCCGTGGCCAACCGCTCGCGGGTGATCGTCGTGGACTCCCACGGCGAGCTGATCGCCGATTCCTCCGGGCCCGACCTGCTCGGAGAGGACTACGCGACGGTCGACCGGCCGGAGATCCTGGGCGCCCTGCGGGACGGGCAGGTGTCGTTCCGGATCGGGTTCAGCGACACGCTCAAGCAGCAGATCCAGGCGGTGGCGGCGCCCGTCACCGCCGTCGACCGAACGACCGGCGAACCGGTGACCGTGGGCGCCGTCCGGGTGACCCAGACCACCGACCAGATCTCCGAGAGCGTCCGGCGGAGCGTGGTCGGGCTGGTGGCGATCGGGGTCGGCGTGCTCGCCGCCGGCCTGCTGGTGGCGTTCGTGCTGGCGGGCTCGGTGTCGCGGCCGCTCCGGCGGCTGGCCGGGACGGCGGCGGAGCTCGGGGACGGCCGCCTCGACGCGCGCGCGGGCGACGTCCGCGGTCCCCGCGAGGTGGAGGAGGTAGCGGGTTCGTTCGACGAGATGGCGGCGAGGCTGGAGGCCACCGTCCGGGCGCAGCGCGAGTTCACGGCGAACGCCTCGCACCAGCTGCGGACGCCGCTCACCGGGCTGAAGCTCCGGCTGGAGACCGCGATCGAGGAGGCGCCGGCGGACGCGGCGGACCTCCGCCGGCAGCTGGAGGCCGCGGACCGCGAGGCGGACCGATTGGCAGCGATCGTCGAGCGCCTCCTGGTGCTGGCGCGCCGGGTCGAGGACGGCGAGGCGCTCACCGTGGTCGACCTCTCGGCGGCGGCGCAGGTGGCCTGCGAGCGCTTCCGCGGGAAGGCGGGGGGACGGGAGATGGAGGTTCGGTCGCCGGGGTTCGGGCCGGCCGCGCTCGCCCTGGCCGACCGCGGCGACGTCGACCAGATGCTCGACGCGCTGCTCGACAACGCGCTGGCGTACGCGCCGGGCCGGGTGGTGATCGAGACCGCCCGGTCCGACGGGCAGGCCGTGATGGCCGTGGAGGACGAGGGTCCGGGCATCCCCGACGACGAGGTCGAACGCGTCTCCGAACGGTTCTTCCGGGGTCGGAACGCCCCGGAGGGCGGGTCCGGACTGGGGCTCGCGATCGTCCGCGACCTGGCCGAACGCGCGGGCGGGGAGATGGTCGTGGTCGGCGGGCGGGAGCGGGGGGCCCGGATCGAGGTTCGCCTGCCGGGCGCCCGCGGGACGCCGGACGAGGCTCGCCGCACGGCGCCGGAGGCATCCGCTTGACGCCCGCGCCGGGCGCCCTGGGGCGGCTCGATCGCCTTAACCTGCTCTTAGCGGTCCGCCGCCTAGGCTGATCGCGACGATGCAACGGGCGCTGGTTCGGGCATGCTCCACCCTGGCGGCGGCGGTCGCCGCCCTGGCCATCGTGCTCGCCGCGTCGCTCATCGCGGGGCGGTCGCTCGCCCAGCCCATCACGATCGCACCGCTCGCCCGGCAGGCCGCCCTGGCCCCGACTGCCTCGCCGTCGCCGGAGTCGGAGCCGGCGCCCACGACCACCCCCGGGCCCGAGGACATACCGTCCGCGAAGGGTGCCGGTGGACAGGGCCCCGGGCCGGCAGGACACTCTCCGAGTGAGGGGCCGGAAGGCGATCATGCCACGGAAGCCGGATCGGGCGACGGCGGTGGGTCCGGCACCGGCACCGACGGCGGCTCGGGGAGCGGTGGAGGCGGAGGCGGCGGCGGTTCCGGCGACGGCGGCTCGGG
>DATLUW010000836.1:0-2530 GCA_035577825.1 Actinomycetota bacterium
CCCTCGGGCTGGTGCGAGGCCCACCACGTGGTGCACTGGGCCGACGGCGGGGACACGAAGCTCCACAACCTCGTGCTCCTGTGCCGCCGTCACCACCGGATGCTCCACGACGGCTTCGGCCTTCGGATGACGGAACACGGACCGGTGTTCACCCGTCCGGACGGGACCGTGCTCGAGGAGGTGGTGGTGCGGGCGCCGCCGTAGCGACTCGTTCCGGGCGCTGGGACGTCGGTGCGGGAGAAACGGCGTGCGGATCGGCGAGCGCGGATCGGCGAGCGCGGACCGCCCCAGCGCTCGGGGGCCGAACGGCGAGGGGTCGAGATCGGTTCGCTGGGTATCATTCCGGGACCCATGGCGGAGAAGTTCCGGATCATCGTGGCCAAGCCCGGGCTCGACGGGCACGACCGCGGGGCAAAGGTCGTCGCGCGGGCGTTGCGCGACGCCGGGTTCGAGGTCATCTACACCGGCCTGCACCAGACGCCCGAGCAGATCGTCGCCGCCGCGATCCAGGAGGACGCCGACGCGGTCGGCCTGTCCTGCCACTCGGGGGCGCACATGACGCTGTTCCCGAAGGTCGTGGTGGGCCTGCGCGAACAGGGCGCGGACGACGTGTTCGTGTTCGGTGGGGGGATCATCCCGAAGTCCGACATCGAGCCGCTGCACGAGGCCGGGATCGAGCGCATCTTCACGCCCGGTGCGCCGACCTCCGAGATCATCGAGTGGCTCCGCGAACGCCTCGCCCAGAAGGCCACCGCGTAGATGCCCGATCTCCGCACGCGAATGGCCGACCTCCGCACGCGAAAGGCGTAGATGGACCTCTACGAACACCAGGGCAAGGACATCTTCCGGGCGCACGGCATCGCCACCCCCGAGGGCGTGGTGGCTACGACGCGGGAGGAGGCGCGCGACGCCGCCGAGCGGTTCGGCGGGAAGGCGGTCGTGAAGGTCCAGGTGCAGATCGGCGGACGCGGCAAGGGCGGCGGGATCGCCCTCGTGAATTCGCCGGACGAGGCCGCCGAGGCGGCCCAGCGGATGCTCTCCCAGGGGTTCAAGGACATGCCCGTCACCCGGGTGCTCGTCGAGCAGCTCGTGGACATCCGGTCGGAGTTCTACGCGGCGATCACGCTCGACCGACGCGTGAAGAAGTTCCTCGCCATGGTGTCGTCCGAGGGCGGCATGGACATCGAGGAGGTGGCCCGGACCAAGCCCGCGGCGCTGCGGCGCGTCCACGTCGACCCGCTGCTCGGGATCACGGGCTACGAGCTGAACTACCTGGTCGGCCCGCTCCCGGCCGAGGCGCGCAGGCCGGCCGCCGAGGTGCTCCGGAAGCTGTGGGCGGTGCTGGTCGCGTCTGACGCGACGCTCGTCGAGGTGAACCCGCTGGTGCTGCTCGGCGACGGCTCGGTGGCGGCGCTCGACGCGAAGGTGACCGTCGACGACAACGCGCTGTACCGCCAGCCGGAGGTCGAGGCGCTTCGGGATTCGTTCCCGGTCGACCCGACCGAGAAGAAGGCGAAGGACCTCGGGCTGCAGTACGTGAAGCTCGAGGGCGAGGTCGGGATCGTCGGCAACGGCGCCGGGCTCGTCATGTCGACGCTCGACGTGGTCGCGCAGGCCGGCGGTCGCGCCGCGAACTTCCTCGATGTCGGCGGCGGCGCCAGCGCGGACGTCATGGCGACCGCGCTCGAGGTCGTGCTGTCCGACCCGGACGTCCGGAGCGTGTTCATCAACATCTTCGGCGGCATCACCCGTGGCGACTTCGTGGCGGAGGGCATACTCGAGGCGCTGCAGCGGGTCGAGCCGCACGTGCCGATCGTGGTTCGCCTCGACGGGACGAACGCCGAGGAGGGCCGGCGAATGCTCGCCGAGGCCGGCCATCCGAAGATCGTGCCGGTCGCCACGATGAACGAGGCCGCGAAGCAGGCCGCCGACCTGGCGAAGGCGGCCGCCTGATGGCCGTTTACATCGACGAGTCCACACGCGTCGTGGTCCAGGGGCTGACGGGGGAGCAGGGCCGGTTCCATTCGCTCCGCAATCGCGCCGCCGGGACGAACGTCGTCGCCGGGATGACGCCGGGCAAGGGGGGCACGGACGTCGAGGGCATCCCGGTGTTCGACACGGTGCTCGAGGCGGTGGCCGAGACGCAGGCGAACACGTCGGTGATCTACGTGCCGGCGCGGTTCGCCGCGGAGGCCATCCTCGAGGCCGCCGACGCCGGCATCGGCCTGGTGGTCGCCATCACCGAGGGCATCCCGGTGGTCGACATGGCGCGCGTCGCCGCGTACCTCCGCGGCACGTCGACCGTGCTGATCGGGCCGAACTGCCCGGGCCTGATCTCGCCGGGGCGCTCGAACGTCGGGATCATCCCGCACGAGATCGCGATGCCCGGCCGCGTGGCGCTGGTGTCGCGGAGCGGAACCCTGACCTATCAGATCATGAACGAGCTCACGATCCGCGGGATCGGACAGTCGACGTGCATCGGCATGGGCGGCGACCCCGTGCACGGGATCGACTTCATCGACGCGCTTGC
>DATLUW010000837.1:0-3402 GCA_035577825.1 Actinomycetota bacterium
GGCTGCTCGACTGGGCCCCGATCGCGATGCCCACGACGACCGACGCGGCGAAGACGACCACCGCATACAGGACCAACTTGAGCTGCTCCCGCTCGAAGCGACCCGACCGCCGGTACCGGAGCACGACCGACAGGAGGGTCAGGAGCGTCGCCAGGATGGTCAAGCCGAACGCTGCCGACAGCCCGCCGAGCGCCGACCCGATCCCGCCGCCGATCCCGAGTGGATTCGGGAACCGGGTCTGCTCGACCCGGCCCTGCTGCACCGTCACCCCGATCGCGAACGCGACGAGCGAGCCGATCAACGCCCACTCCACGAACCGCCACCGCCTCGATGGCAGCTTCCCGTCCGGGAACCGCAGCAGCAGCAGGGCGACGAACCCCAGGCTCACACCCCAGACCCAGCCGGAGAGCACGTCCAGGTACAGGTAGACCGAGTGCGCCGAGTGGACCAGGTGGACGGCGCTCGTGGCGAAGCCGGCGAACGCATACCCCAGCCCCGCGGCGAGCAGCAGCCATCCCGTCGGCAGGTCCGGCCGCCGGGAAGCCACCAGCGCGCCCACGACCGCGCAGGTCAGGACGAACACGAGCACCGACAGCGCCACGACGTCGAGTCGGTCGCCCTGCAACTGTTGCGTGAGGATGACCGCCGTCGTGGCCGCGAGCAGTCCGACGCTCGCGGTCAGGCCGGCGAGCGCCAGGACGCCGGAGCGGCGGCTCGGACGGACGCCGGTCTCGGGCCGGGGTGCGACTGGCCGGGCGACGCCGCTCACGACGACCTCCGCTCGGAGGCGTTCAGCCACAGCGACGCGGCGGCCGGCTGGAGGGTGGCCCAAACGGTCCCCAGGAGGTCTCCGCGGACCTGTTCGAGCGACGCCTCGTCTCGGAGCGTCGCCGCGAATTCGCCGAGGGCTTGCTCCGCGTCGTACCGACGGCGATTGAACCGGCGATCCACCGCGGCCTGGACCCGCCGCCGGAGCGGCCCGAACAGCGCGGCGACCAGCAGGGTAGCGCCGGCGATGAGCACCGGGCTCCCGGTGCTCCCGAGGGCGGCGCCGAGTCCGACCACGACCGCCGCGTAGACCCCGACGAGGAGCGCCGTGACCACCGCGTACGCCAGCGCCCGGCTCACGATTCGTCCGAGGTCGTACAGGCGGTACCGCAGGATGGCGACCCCGATGCAGCCGATGAACACGAACAACCCGACCAGAGCGAGGAGCGCCGTCCACCAGGCGCTGGGGAACGACGCCACCACCCCGAGGGCCAGAACGACCCCCCCGACGGCGAACCACCTCAACTGCTGACGCTCGACGCCGGTCGCCCGGTGGAAGCGGACGAACACCGATGCGATGCACATCACGAGCGACACGCCCGCCAGCAACAGGGCGAAGCTCATGTACGGCGCGAGCCAGCCCGGAGTGGGGACCTCGCCCGTCTCGCCCCGCATGATCGCGTCGGCTGCGGGAACCACGGCGATCGCCGTGACGACGAGGACGGCCCCGATCGACACGAATGCCAGGATCCCCACCGGACGCCACCGGGGCGAGGGGAGGTGCCCTGTGGGGAACAGCAGCGGGATGAGCAGGGCGATCGAACCGAGGGCCGGGACCCAGGACCACAGGACCACCCAGACCACCGGCCAGGTGAGGTCGATCGGCGTCCACCCCGCGTACACGACCCCCTGGCCGTAGCCGCTCGCGACCTGGATCAGCGAATAGCACAGTCCCGGGACGAGCAGGAGCCAGCCGATGCGGTTTCCCGGACGACGGACGGCGATGAGTCCGCCCGTGAGCGCGAGGCAGATCGCGACCAGTCCGAGGCCCCCGAACCACTGGTCGGTGAGATCCTGCGCGCTGTCGGCGAGGTGCCCGGCCAGGAGCAGCTCCACCGTCCCGGCCACCGACAGCACGATCGTCGTAGCGGCCACGAACTTTGCCCAGAACACCGAGCGCGGCAGGGCGCGGGTGGTCACCGTTCGCCTCCGCGAAGCCAGAGGGTCGCGCCGGCCGGCTGCATGGTCTCCCGGACCGTGGCGAGCAGCCGCCCGCGAACCTGCTCCAGGGCGATCTCGTCGCGCAAGCTCGCGGCAAACGCCTCGAGCGCCCGCTGGGCGTCGTAGCGGCGCCGGTAGAACCGCCGGTCGATCGCTCCCTTGACGCGCCGGAGCACGGGGCGGACCAGGGCTGCCACGAGCAGGGTCGCTCCGGCGATGAGGATCGGACTGTCGGTCCGCCCGGTGAGCGCGCCGATGCCCACGACGATTCCCGCGTACACGGTGATCAGCAGTGCCGAGACCGCGACATAGGCCACCGCACGGCTGAGGAGGCGGTCGAGGTCGTAGAGGTGGTACCGCGTGATGGCGATCCCCGCGGCGATCGGCACCGCTGACGAGCCCAGCGCGAACGGCCAGTTGCTCGGCGGGTTGAGCACGATGCTGAAGACGATCTGCGCGCCGAGGACGGATGCCCCCACGAGGAACCACCGGAGCTGCTGTCGTTCGACGCCTCGGGAGCGCCGGAAGCGGACGACGAACGACGCCCACGACAGCAGGATCGACCCGAGGAACAGCGCCCCGCCCACCGCCTGCACGACGCCGAGGACGGCGGTCGCGCCCCGGATGCCGAGCGGGTTGATCGGGGTGCCCGGCCCGTTGAGCCTGCCGGGCACCAGCGAAGCCCCCACCGTCATCAGCACGATGCCGGCGATCGCCATCCATCCCACCTTGCGCCAGCGAGGCGTGGGCGGACGGCCGTCCGGGAACCACAGCACCGAGAAGGTCGCCAGCAGGCCGAGGGTCGGATACCAGCCGTCGTTGGCGAGCGCGTACAGCGTCACGAGCGCGACCCTGAGCGGACCATGGGCGGGGAGGTGCGCGGGTTCGATGATGTCCGCGATTCCTGTGAACGCCGCGACGAGGCCGATGGCGAGGTAGAGCCACCCGAGGCGGTTTTCCGACCGGCGCGAGGCGACGATCGCCCCGACGGTCGCGAACAGCAGGAACGGCAGGATGACGATCCGCTCGTCGAGCGAGGAGACCCCCCCGGAGAGGGTCTGCACGACACCAACCCCGATCATCGTCGCGACGACGAGCCCCCACAGGCTCCACGCCAGGACCTCGGCACGCCGGCGCGTCATCGGGCGCCCGCCCCCTCCCGGAGCCAGAGCGACGCACGCGCCGGCTGGACGGTCTGCCGCACGGTATCGACGAGGTCCCCGCGAACCTGCTCGAGATTCGTCTCGTTGCGGAGTCGGGCCGAGAACCCCTCGAGCGCGAGCTGCGCATCGTACCGGCGGCGGGCGAACCGCCGATCCACACCAGAACGAACCGCCCGCAGCAGCGGACGCACCACCGCCGCCACGGCGAGCGTCGCCCCTGCGATGAGCACCGGGCTGTCGCTTCCCCCGG
>DATLUW010000838.1:0-3725 GCA_035577825.1 Actinomycetota bacterium
GGCGACCGACCGCGACCCGGTCGAAGTTCAGGTCGCCGTTGACGGCGAGCGCCGGCCCGGTGGAGGCGGTGAGCTCGAACGCGCTCCGTCCGTAGGTTCCCACCCGCAGCAGCGGCGGCGTGGCGGAAGGATCGAACGAGAGCGTGTTCCCGGACACGTTCGGGAACCCGACGCCGAGACGCGACCACGTCGAGCCGTTGTCCAGCGTCCGGAGCACCGACGTATCGGTCGAGACGATGATCTGGTGCGGGCTGATGCCCGCATCGATCACGACGCCGCGAGCGGGGACGTCGGGGAAGTTCTGAGTGGGATCCCCGCCGTTGGTGCCGCTGATGTCGGTCCACGAGGCGCCGTTGTTCGTCGTCCGGAACACGTGCTTCGTCCTGTTCGCGGGATTGAGGCTGCTGAACCCCGAGTAGACGGCGACCGCGATCTGGGAATTCGTCGGATCGAGCGCCAGCCCCTCGATCGGCAATCCCGGCGCGCCGGTCACCGTGAGCTGCGTCCAGGTCGACGTGGCCCCGGCGCCGAGGTTGGACGTCCTCCACACCTGCCCGTTGTCGAGGGCGACCCACATCGTGTTGGAGTCCGCCTTGGTGGTGGCGATCGCCCGTGGATAGGAATTGGTCGGGAACGGCGACGCGCCGGTCCCCATCTGGGTGAAGGTCGCCCCGTTGTCGGTGGAGCGGTACAGCCCGAACACGTCCGGGCCCTGGTCGAGCGGCACCGACGTGTCGGTCCCCACCGCCGCGTACATCGTGTTGGCGTTGGGGTCGAAGGCGAGCGTCTGCCGGGCGGTGTTGTCCCCGAACGTCGAGTTGGCGGGGATGCCACCCTCCGCGGGCGTCGACCAGGAGTCGCCGCCGTTCGTGGTCTGCTGGAGCCCGCCGTTGAAGGACCCGATCGCGTGCTGCCCGTTCGTCGGGTCGACGGCCGACGGCCCACTGTCGCAGCAGGTGTTCAGCGTCCAGTCGGTCCCCGACATCCCCGGCTGCCTCGCCGGCGTCCCGTTGTCCTGCGTGCCGCCGTAGGAGTAGGCGCGGTTCGCCGAGCTCCCGCGGCCGATGTCGATGCCGTTGAACAGCAGCGTCGACATCGTGCCCTGCTTGTTGGCGAAGGAGTTCCCGCCGTTGTTGGTGACGGCGATCCCGCCGTCCTCGCCCGTCCACATCTGCGTCTGCCCGCCAAGCGTCGGCGTGTAGTGCGTGGCCGGGCTGAAGGCGAACCCGTGCTGGTCCGCGTGCACGGTCGTGCCCGACTGGTTGGAGAAGGACCCCGCCGGCACGCCGCCCGACGTCGACCGGAACACGTTGATGTACCCCAGATACACACGGGTGGCGTCCTGGGGGTCGACGGCCGTCTCCACGCTGTACCCGCAGAAACAGGAGCCGGTCGGCGGCGTCGTCAGAATCTGTGTGAACGGGCCGCCCGTTCCGGCGGTCGACTTGTACACGCCGTTGAACCCCGCGCGGAAGAACCCGGCCTGCGCGACGTTGACGTAGATGGTCTGGTTGTTCGGCAGCGTCGACTGCGCGAACGTCATGATCCCGGCAGTGACTGCCGGCGGGCCGACCGACGTCGTCGGCGTGAAGAACGGCGTCCCCGGCCACGTCTGACCGCCGTTCGTCGACTGGAACAGTCCGGTGCCCGAGACGGCAGCGATTACCGTGTTTGCCGCCGTGGTGTCCATTGCGAGGTCCGTGATGAACCCCCCCAGCACGGCCGAGCCGTTGTTGAAGCTCGGGGAGTTGTTCCCGAAGTTGGCGCCGTTGTCGCTCGAGTAGAACAGCCCGTTCGTCGTGGCCACCAGCAGCTGTCCAGCCCCGGGGAACACGATCTTCTGGATGCCCTGCCCGGTGAAGATTCCCCCAGGGTTGACGACCGACCAGGTCGCGCCCGCGTCGACGGACTGGTACAGCCCGACCGCCTTCAGCGTGAAGGCGCCGTTCCCCGAGTAGAAGCCCCCGCCGTCGAAGTAGTCGCCGGTGCCAGCCCACACATCGGCCGGGTTGGTCGGGTCGATGGCCACGGCGCCCATGGACAGCGACGGCATATTGTCGGTGGTCGTGTTCCAGGTGGTGCCGCCGTCGTCGGTCTTCCAGATCCCGCCGTCGTTGGTCGCGACGTACAGGATCTGGTCCGTCGTCCCCTCCGGACTGATGGCGATGTCCACGATCTCACCGGAGTAGATGACGTTCGGATCGGGCGCGCCGCCGCTGCCCGTCCGGAGCGGGCCCGGGCCGATCTGAGTCCACTGGGAACCGGTGATCGGCGCCTGGGCGGCCGAGACGGATGCGTTGGCGAGACCGGCCCCGTGGCTCTTCGGCGGATGGAGGAACGGCGAGATCGGCATGCGCTGGGTCGCGCGAACGCTCTTCAGGTAGAGGTCCGGGCGGATCTTCCCCGACTGGTCCGAGATGCCACGTCGAACCTGCTTCGCCGTGCTCGATGCGGGCCGCTCGTCCGCCGCGGACTCCGACTCCGCGGCACCACTCCACCAGGTGTGGTCGAGGACCTGCTTGGCGTCGCGCATGCCCCGGAGCGTCTCCGCGGACACCGCCGGCGTGGTGGACGACCTCGGACTCGCAACGACGACGAGCAAGGCGAACAAACCGAAAAATGCGACGAGGCGTCGCAAAGCCCCTCCCTCCCCGCGTGCGGCGAACGTTCGCGACGCGTATCGAACCCGGCGTACAAACCCGCGATGTCCGCGGCCGATCCGCCCTCGGAGGCTCGGCCGCGCCTGGATCGGCGCTCCCCCGCGAGCCTCGAAGACAGGGCGGATCATCCGCCCTCCTCGTCCTCGCGTCAAGGCTCCCGGGGTGCAGCGGGGGAGTGTCGCCCGCAGGGCAGCGCCTCCACCGGGCCAGATGGAGCCTCCTGTCGGGAAACGGAGCGGAGTGGATCAGGGACCGGCTCGACGTGGGTGCGCTCAGCGGACGACGGAGTGCTGCATCGCCCACAGGGCGGCCGCGCCCCGCGTCGACACGCCGATCTTCGTGTACACGTGCTGGATGTGGTGGTCGGTGGTCTTCGGCGAGATGTACAGGCGCTCCGCGATCTCCCTCGTCGTGAGCCCCCTCGCCGCGAGCGCCAGGACCTCGACCTCGCGGCCGGAGAGACCTCCCGGATACCGCGAGCGGCGGGAGCTCGCCGGGCTCTGCCCGCCGTGGCCGGCCGACGCGAGCACGGCCTCCGCGGTTTCACCGTCGAGCACCCCGTTCGACACGAGCCGGCGGATCTCCGTCGCCGCGTACTCGTCGGAAAAGGCCGGCCGGTCAGCGCGGTCCGTCGTCATTCCCACATAGATGTCCGCGGCGGCCAGGACGCCCGCGCCGCGATCAATGTCATCGGCTCGCAGGCCCTTGTGGTAGCCGGTCCCATCGACCTTCTCGTGGTGCGCTGCCCCCACCCTGGTCAGCTCCGCGAGCGCTGGTGAGCGTCGGAGCATCTGCTCCGTGAGCAAGGGGTGATGCTCGACGCGATCGAACTCGGCCCGCGTGAGGGGACCGGGCTTGTCGAGGATCGAGTTCGGGATCGACGTCGTGCCGAACTCGTGGAGGAGCGCGGCCCGACGGAGCGTCGCGATCTCGTCCTCGTCAGAGCCGAGCTTCGCGGCGGCGTCGGCAACCAGCTGAGCGCACCTCCGACTGTGGCCGGCCATGTACGGGGACTTCAGATCGATGAAGTCCGCCGCCACCGTGAGCGCGTCGTCGAGCTCGGCT
>DATLUW010000839.1:0-2513 GCA_035577825.1 Actinomycetota bacterium
CTGTCGGTCGCCATGTCCCGCCCCTTTCGCTCCGTCGCCGTCCGTTCTTCGTCCGCGGAAGCGTCCGCGCGTTTCTAGCACACGGCCATCGGAACCCCCGATGCGGTTGAATCTGCCCCAATGACCTCCGACACGGAATCAAGCGAATCGCCGCACCAGCGCTTCTTCCGCGAGTGGCCCGCGCCGGGCGAAGCGAAGGCCGTCGTCGCCCTCGTCCACGGCCTGGCCGAGCACTCCGGCCGCTACGAGCACGTCGCCGCCCGGCTCAACGCGGCGGGGTACGCGGTCGTCGCGGCCGACGTGCAGGGGCACGGCCGTTCGCCCGGCTGGCCCGGGGAGGTCGCCGGCCTCGACGACTGGCTGGCCGACGCCGCGGCCATCGTGGACCGGGCCTTCCATGTCGCGGACGGCCGGCCGGTGTTCCTGTTCGGGCACTCGCTCGGGGCGCTGATCGCGGTGCCGTTCGTCTCGCGCGGCGGCGGCGAGAGGCTCGCCGGGCTCGTGCTGTCGAGCATCGCGGTGCTGGCCGGGGCCGCCCTGCTGGAGTCGATGGGCGATCCCGACGGGCAGGGCATCCCGTCCACGGCGCTCAGCCGCGACCCGGAGGTGCAGCGGTCGTACGAAGAGGACCCGCTCGTGTTCGCCGACCGCGTGCCGCCGGAGTCCACGGCCGCGTCGCTGGAGGCGGCGATCGAGTCGTACCAGGCAGCCCCCGAGATCACGCTGCCGGTGCTCGTGTTCCACGGGTCCGACGACGGCATCGCGGACCCGGACGGCGCGAGGGACTTCTTCGACCGCCTCGGGTCGTCCGACAAGCAGTGGGAGCTCTACGACGGCCTCCGCCACGAGACGATGAACGAGCCCGAACAGGACCGCGTCCTCGACAACCTCGTGGCCTGGCTGGACGCACACGCCGGCTGAGTGCCGCGCCGGGCCTGCCTGCCGGGCGGGTCGCCGATCGTGGAGACTGGACCACCAATGCCGGAGCTTCCCGACGTCGAGGGCTTCCGCCGGTTCTGGGCGGAGCACGCCGAGGGCCGAACCGTTCGTCGCGTCGTGACCACCGACCCCGCGATCGTTCGCAACGCCACGACGACGGCCCTGGACCGGGCGCTGCGCGGGCGGACGTTCGCTCCGGCCGTCCGCCACGGCAAGTGGCTGATCTCCGGGACGGAGGACGGTCCCGCCATCCTGTTCCACTTCGGGATGACGGGCTGGTTCCTGTGGGGCGACTCCCCCACCGAACCCGAACCGCGGCACCGGCACGACCGCGTGATCGTCGAGCTCGCCGAGGGCGAGGTCCGCTACCGGAACATGCGCAAGCTCGGCGGCGTGTGGCTGGCGCACGACGATGCCGAAGCGAACGCGATCACCGGCGGGCTCGGGCCGGACGCCCTGTCGGTCGACCGCCGCCGGTTCCGCGAGCTGCTGGCGCCGCGCCGGGGCGGCGTGAAGGCGGTGCTCATGGACCAGACGTTCGTGGCCGGCATCGGGAACCTCCTCGCCGACGAGATCCTGTGGCAGGCCCGCGTCCACCCGAAGCGCCGCCTCGAGACGATGTCGCCGGAGGACCGCGACCGGCTGTTCGACGCGATGCGGAAGGTCGTCCGCGAATCGGTCGGCGCCCACGGCGACTACATCGAACAGAAGCGAACCTGGCTGCTCCATGTGCGCGGCGCACCGGGCGCCGTGTGCCCCCGCTGCCACACGCCGCTCGAGCGAACGACCGCCGCCGGCCGCACGACGTGGTTCTGCCCGTCGTGCCAGGCGTTGCCGGTGGAGGCCGCCGCGTGATCCGGCTTCGACGCGGACCCCGTGGAAGTCGCCCCCCGGGGCGTCTCACCATGGCCGCCGCCGTCCTGGCCATCCCCGTGCTGTTCGCGACGCCAGGGGCGGCGCGAGCCGATCAGCCGTTCAGCGTCCCCGCGTCGGCGTGCGTGACGAACGGCGACTCGGCGCCCGCGATCGAGTCGTACCTGGCCACCGTCCCGAACGGATCGATCGTGCTGTTCCCGCGGGGGGCGCAGTGCGAGGTCGCGAGGACGGTCGACCTCGGCGTCCCGCCCACCGGCCTCCCGAACCGCAAGGACACGACGATCGACCTGAACGGCGCGACCATCTACCGGACGACCGAGCCCGCCTGCCAGAAGATCGACACCTGCAACGGCCCCATCGTGGCCCTCAACCTCGCCAACGCGGTGACGCTCCAGGGCGGCTCGGTCCGTGGCGGGCAGCACGTGGACGGACTGCCGCAGTTCGACGCGACGCGGGAGCACGACCACGGCATCGCGGTCCACGGTTCGCAGAACGTCACGCTGTTCGGGTTGCACATCTCCGACGTCGGGGGCGACTGCGTGGACGTCGACAAGCAGAAGAAGGACGTCGCCGGGAACATCCGCCTGATCGGCACGCCGGGGCGGCCGTTCGTCTGCGAGGGCGCCGGGCGGCAGGGCGTCTCGGGGAACGCGGTCACCGACCTGCTGATCCAGGGGGTGGAGTTCGATCGGATCGCC
>DATLUW010000840.1:0-5272 GCA_035577825.1 Actinomycetota bacterium
TACACGCCCTCCACGATCAACGCGGTCGGCCAGTACATCAACCTGACGATCGAGAAGGGCACCTCGACGGGCGCCGGCGCCTTCCCGAACTGCGGGACGTTCACGCCGGACACCACCGGCGGCACCGTCTACAACGGGACGCTGTCCGGCTTCGCGACGGCGCACAACTCCTACGCGAACGGCAGCCCGGTCGTGCCCGGCAGCCAGACCGGGTGGAACCAGAACGACTCGCTCGTGTTCCGGTTCACGCTCTCCATGCAGGACAACAACAACGCGAACGGCCAGGGGCTGGGCGCGCTGCAGTCCGGCACGCACTCCTTCACCTGGGAGTCGCGCAACCAGTAATCCCGCGCTGCATGGTCGGGGCCGGCTGCGCCGGCCCCGACCACCGCAGGCGGCTTCCGCAGTCTTCGATCGGGGGTCGGTGGCAATGGCAGTGTTCGGCACGCACGGATGGGCCCGGGTCCTCGGGTTCGTCGCGGGCGTCGCCGCAGTGGCCGCGCTGGTGGCCGGGTGGCAGGTCGGTCGCGGGACCGGCACGGTGGGCGCGGACGTGACCTTCGTCGCTGCCCCCACCGGCGAGCTGGGCATCCCCACCGGCCCGTTCGTGAAGGGGGTCGGGCTCACGCCCGGCGCCGACGCGAAGGGAACCGTGAAGGTCCACAACCAGACGGGCAGGACGCTCGCCGTCTCCGTCAAGGTCCTGCCGTCGATCGGCGACCTCGACCGGGTGCTCCAGGTCCGCATGACGGCCGGCCACCATGAGGTGTACGACGGGCCGCTCGGCGGCCTCCGCGACTGGAGCCACCCGTTCCGGCTGGCATCGGGCGCGGGCACGAAGCTCGGCGTCCGGATCGCGCTCCCGGCGGGCTCCGACGCCGCCTCCCACGGCCGCATCGACGACGTCTCGCTGGCGTTCCGCTCGGTCGTGGTCGGGGGTGCACAGTGAGCTCCCACGGCCATCATCGCCACGGGGGCTCGACCGCCCGCAAGGTCCTGCTCTCGGTCATCGCGGTCGGCGTGATCGCCGCGGCCGCGGGCTTCGGGACCTTCGCCGCCTTCTCGAGCAGCACCCAGAACGGCGGGAACTCGTTCTCGGCCGGCACGGTCGTGATCACCGACGACGACGCCGGCGCGACGCTCCTCACGCTGTCGACGGCCAAGCCGGGCGACACCGCGACGGGCTGCATCAAGGTCTCGTACACGGGCTCGCTCGCCGCGAACGTGCACCTGTACGGCTCGGCAAGCGGTTCGCTCGCGCCGTATCTGAACGTGACCGTGACCCGCGGGACGAGCACCTCCTCGTTCCCATCGTGCGCCGCGTTCACAGCCGACACCACGAACTACAACGGCAACGGCGCCGGGGTCATCTACTCGGGCCTGCTGAGCGTCTTCCCCTCGACGTACGCGGCGGGGATCGTCGACCCGAGCAACTGCGGGTCGCCGCCCTGCGGCGCGCAGAGCTGGACGAACCCCGGCAACCACGTCTACAAGTTCGTCGTCACCCTGGCGAACGACAACAACGCGCAGGGGCTGAGCTCGAGCGCCTCGTTCACCTGGGAGGCGCAGAACACGTGAGCAGGAACTCGTACGGGTTCGACCTCCCCGGAACCGCTCCGACGAACCCGGCCGCGGACCCGCTCGCCGAGGTCCCGGTCGCCGCTGCTCCTCCGGGGGCTGCCGCTCCGGTCGCCTCCGCACCGATCGCACCGGCGCCGTCTGCTCCGATGGCACAGTCGGAGCTCGCGCCCCCTGCCGTGGAGACCTCCGGGTTCGAAGCTGCGGCGAACGGCACGAGGGCATTCGACGACACGGCGCACGGCGGTCCCGCGAGCCGGGTCACTCCGTACGCGGCGACCCCCGGCGCCGCGGGCTACGCCCCCGGCTTCGGCGGCGCCTCGCCGCACAGCGCCGTGGATCCCGCTCCCTCCCGGTTCGGCCCGGGCTTCGGAGTGTCGCCGCCCTCCGGCGAGGCGGATCCGTCGGCTTCCGGCTACGCCCCCGGTTTCGGCGGGCCGTCCGCCTTGGACGCTTCGCCCGCCCCGGGGCGGTACGGCGCGACCCCGGCTTCGTTCGGGGCCGTGGCCACCCTCACCCGAGAAGCGCCCACCCCGGTCGACGACCCCGCGCCGTTCGCGCGCGTCGACCCCGCGCCGGCCCCGCCGGCCGCTCCCCTTCCCGAGACGCACGGGCGGGCCGGCGTCGAGCGCCCCGCCCCCGAGCGGAGCGCGGTACGGCGGCGCCTCGCCGCCGTCCGGGCGTTCGTGCTGTCCGGGCTGCTCGGCGTGATCGTCGCGGTCGTCGCGATGTTCCTGCTGTCGATCCCGTTCGGGTTCCGTTCGCTCACGGTGATGTCGGGCAGCATGGTCCCGACCCTCGGCGTCGGCGACGTGGTCGTCGAACGGCAGATCTCCCCGACCGACCTGCGCGTCGGCGACATCGTCACCTTCCGCGACCCCACCGACCAGGCGACCCTCATCACCCACCGGGTGCGGAGCTTCAAGGTCCACGACGGGATGGTCGACGTGGTGACGAAGGGCGATGCGAACAACACCGTCGAGAAGTGGTCGATCCCGGTGAACGGCCGGCTTGGCGTCGTCGTCGTCCACGTGCCGAAGATCGGCTACGCGCTGGTCTGGGCCTCCGGCCGGACCGGGCGCATCGCGCTGATCGCGATCCCGGGCGTCATCCTCGGCATCATCGAGCTCCGGCGGATCTGGCGCCCGCGGCGGAGTCCGGAATGACCTCGCGGGCCAGGCTCGTCGGAGCCGGCGCCCTCCTGCTGGCCCTCGGCATCCTCATCGGGACCGTGACCGGGGGCACCCTGGCCGCGTTCAGCAAGACGACCCAGAACTCCGGCAACTCGTTCAGCGCCACCACCCTCGCCGCGCCGGGAACGCCGGTCACGGTGCACAAGAGCGGCACCGGCGGCATGGTCCAGCTGACCTGGACCGGCTCGTCGAGCGCCTTCGTCACGGGGTACACGGTCCAGCGCGCCACCGCGCCGGCCGGGCCGTACTCTGGCGTCGGCGCGATCACGCTCGGGCAGGGCGGCTTCACTGAGTTCTCCTCCGGCATCACGGCCTCGAGCTCGCCCTGGGACATCGCCGCCGGGCCGGACGGGAACGTGTGGTTCACCGAGAACGCCGCAAACAAGATCGGCCGGATCACCACGTCGGGCACGGTGACCGAGTTCGGGGTCCCGACGGCGGCGAGCTCGCCCAAGGGCATCACGGCCGGGCCCGACGGCAACCTGTGGTTCACCGAGTCCGCGACGAACAAGATCGCCAAGGTCACGACGTCGGGGACGTTCACGGAGTACACGATCCCCACGGCGGCGAGCGGGCCGACCGGCATCACGGTGGGGCCCGACGGCAACCTGTGGTTCACCGAGAACACCACCGGCAAGATCG
Organism: Actinomycetota bacterium; assembly: GCA_035577825.1. Taxonomy (GTDB): domain Bacteria; phylum Actinomycetota; class UBA4738; order UBA4738; family JACQTL01; genus DATBHM01. Next base: position 3,414 of record DATLUW010000840.1, read on the forward strand.
GGAAGGTCACGACCGCGGGGGCGTTCACCGAGTACGCCCTCACGGCGGGCCGCGGACCGTTCGGCATCACGGCCGGGCCGGACAACGAGCTGTGGTTCACCGAGAACGCCGGCAACCGCGTCGCCGAGATCACCACTTCCGGCACGGTCACCGAGTTCGCGATCCCGACGGCCGCGAGCTCGCCGAAGGGCATCGCGGCCGCCTCGACCGGCGACCTCCGCATCGCTGAGAGCGCCGCCAACAGGATCGGCAGGGTCCCGCCGTACGCCGACACCGTGGCCGTCACCGAGACCACCTCCGCCGGCGCCCCGACCGACATCACCTCCGGCGCCGACGGCAACCTGTGGTTCGTGGAGAACACCGGGAACAAGGTCGCGAAGATGGACCCGTCCTCCGGGACGATCACGGAGTTCACCATCCCGACGGCCGCGAGCTCGCCCACGGGGATCGCCGCCGGGCCGGACGGCAACGTCTGGTTCACGGAGACCGCGACCAACAAGATCGGCCGGTACGGGCTGAACTTGTCGACGTCGTTCGTCGACACGACCGCGGCGTTCAACCAGCAGTACTACTACAAGGCCGTCGCGACGTATCAGGCCTGGACCGCCACGAGCGGCGCCGACATGGCGTTGTCGCTGCCGCCGACCTCGGGCGCGGACTCGACGTCCGGCAGCGACGTCGCCCTCTCGGCGACCGACCTCGCCAACCTGTCCTACGGCGACAACGGCGTGTTCACGAACGGCACGAGTTGGGCGACCTCGTCGTCGTTCGCCTCGAACCGCCTGCACGGGATCTCGATGATCTCCGCGACGCAGGGCTGGGTGGATGGCCGCAGCGGGATCATCTCCACGACGACGAACGGCGGCGTCGACTGGACCGCACAGACGTCCGGGACGAACTCGAACCTCGAGGGGATCGCGTTCACCGACGCGACGCACGGCTGGGCGGTCGGCGCGAGCGGGACGATCCGCGTCACGACGAACGGCGGCTCGACCTGGAGCGCCGCGACCTCGAACACCGGCAGCGGGCTCCAGTGGGTGGACTGCGTGGACACCACGCACTGCTGGGCGGTGGGGACCGGCGGCGTGGTCGACTTCTGGAACGGCTCGACGTGGACGGTCCAGACCACGCCCGTCAACAACCAGCTGAACGGCGTCGACTGCGTGGACGCCACGCACTGCTGGGTCGTAGGGAACAGCGGGGTGATCCTCGTCTGGAACGGGGCCGCGTGGTCGTCGCAGACCTCGCCCACCACCAACGCGCTCACCGTGGTCGACTGCGTCGACTCGACGCACTGCAAGGCCGCGGGCGCGAGCGGCACCATCCTGACCTTCAACGGGACGACCTGGTCCACCCAGGCGTCCGGGACGACGAACACCCTGAACGGCATGGCGTGCTTCGACGCCACCCACTGCTGGGGCGCCGGGAACACCGGGACCGTCGTCGCCACGACGAACGGCACGACGTGGACCGCCCAGGTCGCCGGGAACACCGACAACCTCCAGACGGTCGCCGCCGCGAGCACGACGACCGCATGGATCACGAGCGACCAGAACAACCAGAACGTGAACCAGTGGCTGACCCGCGACGGCGGCGCCACCTGGATCGCGACCAACCAGCAGCACGTCGAGACCGACTTCACCCCGACGACGACCGGGTCGGTGACCTCGGTGAAGGCGACCGTGACCTACAAGACCTCGGCGGCGCCCGGGGCGTCCACGGCGTTCTGGCTGCTGGCCTCTCCCGACGCGGGCGCCACCTGGACCTACTACCCGCTCCCGGCCGGCGGCACGTCCACGACGACCACCACCGTCGACCTCTCCTCGCTGATCGACACGACGACCAAGGTCGGCAACCTG
>DATLUW010000841.1:0-2404 GCA_035577825.1 Actinomycetota bacterium
ACCGCGCTCCACGCCGAGACGTGCCACTCGGCGACGTGATCGACATCTTGCAGAACCCTCGATCCCAATCGAGGCAGGCCAACAAACGATCAAGCACGCTGCCCGGAGCGTTCGCCCTGCGACACCAGCTGGCTGGTCGCGCGGGCCGCTGCCACCGCGTTGCCCTTTCGCTCGAACAGCGATGCGGCTTCGGCCCGCACCTGCGACGCTTCCGCCGGACGGCCTGCCAGTGCGAGTACTTCCGCCAAGTCCATCAACGTGTCGCCCTGTTGGTTGAGGTCGTCGGTCCGCATGATCAGCGTGAGCGCCTCGCGCACGAGCGCCTCTGCCTCCGCCAGCTGCCCGGCCTGGGCGAGGACCTTCGCGCGCACACACCTCCACAGCGCCTCGGACGCCACGTCGTCGGGAGCCGAGACCTCCTGACTGATCGCCGCGAACGCCTCCGCCTCTCCGTACAGGCCCTGGCGGTACTTCGCCTCGCCCAGACACGCCGCGGTGGTCGAGATGTAGCTCCGTTCCCCCATCTTCTGCAGCGTCTCGAAGTCGCGGTTGAGCTCGGCCTCGGCCCCGGCGAGGTCGCCGGCCGACATCTCCAGCGGCCCGGAGACCAGCGAGGTGAGCGCGGCATGGAGCTTCCACCCGAGCTCCTCCAACGACGAGCGGCTTCGCCGGTAGAGCTCGCGCGCGCGCTCGAAATCCCCCTGCATACCGAGGAGCCGGGCCAACACCGACAGCGTGAGCGCCTCCGCCTTCCGATCTCCCGCGGCATCGCTCAAGATCTGCTCGCACCGTGCGATGGCGTCTTCGACACGGGTTGGGCCGTACAGCGCCGCGAAGGCGAGCGAGCTGAGGAAACGTCGCTCCATCACGGTGTCGCCAGCGAGCCGTGCTGCCTCGATTGCCTCACGGGCCGCGATCTCCGCGTCGCCGTTTCGGCTTGCGTTGGCGTGGACGATCCAGGCGAGCCGACGGGCCCTGGCCACCCCCTCGTGGAAATGGAGCTCTTCGAGCCGCGCGACGGCGTCGGTGGCCAAGCCGAGCAGCTCCTCCTCCGTGCCCTCACCTTCGGTCAGGAAGTGCATCTCGCGCCGGACCAGGTCGGCCGTCGTCTCCAACCCCTCCATCCCGAGCGTCGCGGCACCCTCCTGGGCCCGCCCGAGCGCGGCATCGGCCATGATGAACTCGCCGACTTCGATCAGCGCCTCACCCGCGTCGAGCTCGAGCCGGGGCCGGGCAGGATCATCCATCGGGAGCAGCGTGGAGGCCCGCTGCAACAGGCTGCCGGCTGCCGGCATGTCGCCACGGGCCAGCGCCCGCTTTCCAGCCGACGACAAATACGCAGCTCCGCGGATTCCGACGGCTCGGGCGTGCGGATCGGTGGGGCCGAGCTGGGTGCGTGTGAGGTAGGCCTGTTCGAGATGGTATCCGCGGATCTCGCCGAACTCGAGCTCGCCCTCGGGATCGACACGCTCCGCCCAATCGACGAACTCCTCGTGGAGGCTGGCGCGGCGTCGCTTCAACAGGCCGTGATAGGCCGCGTCCCTGATGAGGACGTGCTGGAACTTGAACGCTGCCTCGCTCGCGATGTAGGACTCGACCGGCTGGACCAACTGCTTGTCCATCAGGCTCTCGATGCTCGCCTTGACCTGGTCCCGGATCGGCTCGGGCGCGAGGTGCTCCACCGCGCCGAGGAAGAACACCTGACCGATCACGGCCCCCCGCTCGATCACCGCCCGATCCGTCGGGCTCAGCCGATCCAGGCGGGCCGAAAGGAGTGCGTTGATGGTGGGCGGGATGGTGAACGCTCCCATGTCGGCGACGAGGGTCCACGCCCCGTGCTCGTCCGGCGCCAGAATGCCGTCGTCCACCATCATCGACAGGATCTGCTCGACGAACAGCGGGTTGCCCTCAGCCGCCTCGGTGATCCTCGCCTTCGCCGCAGGATCGAGGGCCGCGGTGGGGAGGAGGTTCTCCACCACCCGGGAGCTCTCCTCCTCGGACAGCGGCTCGAGCGTGACGATCAGCGAGCGCTCCCCCTCCGCGACCCACTCGGGTCGCCCGTCGACGAGGTCGGGACGCGATGAGCAGATCACGAGGATGGGCGCGGACCCCGAATCGACGACGAAGCGAATGAGATCGAGGAAGGTCTGCTCGGCCCAGTGGATGTCCTCGACGATCGCGATCAGCGGTATCTCGCGAGCCAGAGTCTCGAGGCACGACCGCGCCGCCCAGAAGGTCTCTTGGATCGGGAACGTCGCCTCCGACAGCCCGATCATCGTGCCGAGGCGTTCGGCCACCTCGGTTCCCGCGTCGGCGAGCAACCGATCGAGCTCCGCCTGGGTTCGCTCGGGATCGTGGGAATCCCCCGTCGTGCCGGTGACCTCCCTGAGCATCTCCCCCAGGG
>DATLUW010000842.1:0-2926 GCA_035577825.1 Actinomycetota bacterium
AGTACGAGGACGAGGCGTGGGCGCGTGCCGTCGGCGGTGGGCCGATCGCGCCTACGTTCATCGAGTGGATCGAACCGGCCACGACGTTCATCAACAACATCGACCAGGTCGGGTTCGAGGAAGTGGGCGCACCCTCGTTCATCCCGCACCCGACGATGTCGGGCTGGGTGCTCGGGACGATGACGATCCCGACGCCCGACGGGGTAACCCGCGCGGCCGGCGACCACGTCCCGATCCTGCAGTCCGAGCATCAGGTCATCGGCGTCTTCGCACCGAACTACTTCGCCAACCCCGGCACCTCGTCCGTCAGCGGCACCACGGGCGGGCTGGACTCGTTCTACTCGAACTGGCTCGTGCCGCCCTATGAGTATTGGGACCCGGAGGCGCCGTCGGCCGCGCCGCGGTTCTTCGTCAAGGATCTTGAGGGCGACTGGCGGCCGGTCGGGTTCGGCAAGCCGGCCGACGAGCTCGCCGTGTTCCGTGTCCCTACCGCGGTGGGTTGGTATCGGGATCTGACGACAGCCGAGTATGCGGTCTACCCTCCCGAGACGCGGCCGGCCGGTGGCTACCCGTTGAAGGTCAAGCGCATGGAGGACGACGGCACGACATGGTGGGACCACGTCGGCTGGATGGTGCCGGTGACATGACGACACCCCCCGCCGAGGTAAAGGGTCAGACGGGGGGTGTCGCCTCCTGCAACCCCGCCGCGCGCATCGGGTGGACACGGGCGGGGTGGTCAGGTTACCTGCCGGGGATGAGGTTGTGGACTCCGGCGTAGGTCAGGAGCGCCACGAGTTGGAGGAAGAACGGCGCCGCATCCTTGGTCATGAGTAGCAGCTCCCGCAGCGGTTCTCGACCGCAACCCGGTCGACGTGCATCCAGTGGGACGCGCCCCGAGCCAAGTCGCCACCGCATCGCAGGGTGCCGATGATGGCGTCCGGCTCCAGTCGGTGGAAGGTCGGGTCATCGCCCGAGCGGATCGCCTTCTCATAGTTCCACGCGAGCGGGCGTCGCCCGGCGAGTGTGCGGGCGCGTCGGGCGGTCATGGGTCGGGCCGACATCGCTCATCGCTTCTCGGCGCCGCGCAGGATCGCGGGCATGAGGTTGCGGTGGCTGCGCGTCGGGTTGACCGCGGCACGCATGGTCGCGATCGAACGACAGCGAGCTGCGACCTGCTCCCGTTCGGCCTGGTCCATCTGGTGCCACTGTGATTCGCTCATGACTCCCCCTATCTGGGATGATTGGTTACGGGAGTAACCCTACTCATACCTATACATTGCTTGTCAACCCCTCCATCGAAGGAGACCCCCGTGCGGCCGTAGGTGGGCTACACAAGCCACACGGGAGTCACCCGTCGTAGCCCCCGTCAAGCAGAGGCCGGGAATCTCACCATGTCGCTGTACCTCGCACCGCAGCCCACGCGAGCGACGCCAACTTGGGGAGACGAAGAGGACGTGGACTTGCCACCGCCGAGCCTAGTGAACATCTTCGGGCCCGTCGCCGTCGTGGTCAGTCTCCTAGTCGGCCTCTTCTGGATGCTGGCCCGTGACCATCTCGTGACCGGCCCCGCGCACCGTCGGGAGATCGCCGAGAAGGACAAGCAGATCGCCGATCTGAAAGAGTCCCACGAGCAGCGGGTCGCCGACAAGGACGCCCAAATCATCATGTGGCGGGCCGTCGGCGAGACCTCGCAGGCGCAGATGGCGGAGACGTTGGAGCATTCCCGACTATCTGTACAATTGCTGCAAGCGATCGAGAAGCGAGCGCAGGAGCAGGCCGCCGCGAAGCATCGACGGGCGCCAGAATGAGACGCCGCAGGCATGAGCAGGTCGAGCCGGCACCGGAGCACCGTCCCGACCGTTCCGACGAGAAGGGGCTCGACGAGGCGCGGGCCGCACTCGACTACGCAATGTCGATGTGGCCTGACGTGCACGAGGTAGCTGCAGAGATCCGCGGCATTCGCCGCCGTAACCAGTTGGCCGACAAGGTCATGGACGCATTGGGGGGACACCGGCGATGACGCCCGCGTGGTATCTGGCCGCACTGGCGTATGTGGCCCTTCCTGCGACCCTGTTCGTCATCGTGTATCACGTGATAGCGCGGTGGTGGGAGACGGCGATAGGACGGAACATCATGCTCCTGGTGGGTTCGATCGCGACGACCCTCGACCTGGGGTTTCTGAATCTGGCGATGGGTCGGCCGGAGTGGATGCGGTGGGTGTTTTTGGCCTGCTACCTGGCCATCGGTACGGCCATCTGGATCAGGCTGCATCTGCTCATCAAGGCCCAGCGTGACGCACCGCTGGAGACGAGCGGCGACAATGAGGGCGAGCAGGAGCGCACCCGGTGGCCGCTGGAGGATTCCCGATGAAAATGCGGCATGCGTTCGATGGGATCGTGTTCGTCGTGGCGTTCGGGTTCGGGTTGACGTTGACGCAGCCCGCGCTAGCGCCCGGCACCGTGAACCGCGACGCGGAGCGGCCGGCGCTCGTGGAGCTTCCGGATTCAATCAGCCTCGACGCTGTGCGCGAGGATCAGCCTGCAGGGAGGTTTCGTGTCGACGACGATCACACCAGATGAGTTCCTGGCCTCGCTCACGAAGTGGGGTGTCAAGTGGCGGTTCTACTCCAATAAGGCCGACTGGCTGACCCACAACCGCAACAACGCCGGCAACAACACGGCCGCCACGCCCGGCGGGTTCGGCCCGCTGCGTGGCGTGGTCGAGCACAACACGGCATCCACCTCACAGACTGGGATGCTGACCTATCTCTACCAGGGTGACCCGGCCCGGCAGCTGCCCGGGCCGTTGTGCAACTGGGCGACGTTGAAGACTGGCGAGGTCGTGCTCATGGGTTGGGGCACGTCCAACGCGACCGGCCCCGGAGACCCCCGGCCCGACGCGCTCGTCCGCTCCAACTCGATGCCGA
>DATLUW010000843.1:0-2443 GCA_035577825.1 Actinomycetota bacterium
CCACCCGGGCCGGGCAGCAGCGCGATGGTCGGCGACACGCAGTGGTGCGACACCTCGCGGAATGCCGTGAAGCGCGAGTCGGCGGCGTTCTCGCCGTCGTCGTGGTTACCGGCCGTCAGCACCAGACCGCCGATGTTGCACCGGCGGGCGGGCGAGTTCGGCGGGCCGCAGAGGTCGTTGTACGTGAGGCTCGACAGTCCCTCGACGTGGAAGTATTCGCACGGAGGCTTGCCCGTGGTGCGCCACACGTCGGTGGCGGCGAGGCCCTCAGGCAGCGGGAAGCGGTTGTCGATCGCGTTCACCCCACCCTGTTCGGGCGTCTCAAAGTCGCCCAGCACGACCGGCCCCGCGCCCGTGTCGATCGTGATGTCGTCCAGGAGTACGGCGCCGCGCGTGAACGAGCTGTAGCCCGAGTTGCGTGAGTCGGAGTCGGCGAAGCCGCGGTTCGTCTTGCAGCGGAACACCAGCCGCACGTTGCCCGCCACGCCGCCCAACACGCTGCTGATCGTCGCCGCGGGCACCACGATCGGGCCCGACGACGGCGTCGCGGCGAGCGTGTCCGCCGGGTTGTCGCCCGCGGTGCGGAAGACCTCGAAGTAGTTGGCGCCGGCTCCGAACGCGCGGATGACCTCCGAGAACCAGCGGCGCTGCGCGTCGTACACCGGCCGCGTGGCCCCGTCCGAGTACACGCACGCTGCATCGTTCACCGGCCTGCCCACGTACACCATGAACGAGTCCTGCGGCGCGCTCGCTCCTGCTCCACTGCTCGAGATGAAGTTGCCGGCGACCACTGCCAGCGGATCGCCGTGGAACCAGCCGGTGCGGGTCGCGGGGGTGGTGCCGATGCTCGTAGACATGCGCGTGCGGTAGTTGAACGTCACCGTCAGCGACTGGCTCGGCAGCATCGCGATGTCGCGATACAGCATCTGGTCCGCCTGGTCGACGTAGCCGGGGAAGCGCTGCGGCGAGCCGCCCGCGGCCGTGGCGTCGTGCAGGAACTGGACGCAGTCCTGGTTGAACGGCTGGCCGGTCACCGCGTCGACGACGCTCGCGTCGCCGTGCTGCCGGAGCCCGCACCACGCCGAGCGCGTACCGCTGATCGGCGACCACAGCATGGCGTTGCCCGCGTTGTTCCCGGGGTCACCGTGCCAGTAGCTCACCACGCCGAACGTGCGCTTGGCCGAAGCCTGCTGGCTGATCACGTAGTTGCCGATGTTGCCGTGATCCAGCGCCCACCACGGCCGCTGGTCGTCGGTGAGCGTCAGGCCGCCGGTGGCGTTGTACTGCCGGTGGAGCGGCCACCACCCCATGAGCGAGTCGGGCGCCTGCGTGCCGGCGGTGTTGTCCCAGTCCCAGAGCGCGTTGGTGGCGGCGTTCGTGCCCGGGCGGTAGGTGCCGGTGTAGATGTTCCAGTAGTTCTGCGGCCCGGTGTGGTTCGTGTACGACTTGCCCACGTACACCGTGTCCGGGTCCGGGCCGGCCGAGGTGCCGAGCCGCTGCGCGCGCGAGGCGGTGAGCTGCTTCACGAACTGCGCGTTGCGGACGAGCGGTCCCTCCATGGACTGAGCGGCGGCCGTCCCCCCGACGATGATCAGCGCCAACGCGACGGGAAGAACGCATGGAGATCGCATGTCGCACCCTCAGCGATTGAGAACGATGACGCGGCCCGTGGACTTGTCGTTGCTGCTGCGGACGAAATACACCCCGCGGCCCACCTTCGCGCCGGCATCGTCGGTGCCGTCCCAGACGAGCTTCACCTCGCCCGCGGGGAAGACGCGGTCGGCGAGGGTGCGGATCTTGCGCCCCGCGACGTCGAAGATGTTCACCTGCACCCGGCCCGCGTGCGCGATCCCGAGCCGGACGCTCGCCGGCGACGAGCGCATGACCGAGTTGCCCACCTTCATGAAATCGAGCAGCTCCGGGCCGCCCGTGCCGGGGACGTCGCCGCAGATGGTGAGCAGTGGGCACATGAAGACCGGGCAGATGCTCGCGAACACCTTGTTCAGCATGCTGTAGTAGTACGCGAGCCGCCCCTGGCCGGTGTCGCAGTAACGGCTCAGCAGGTGCTCGATGTCGTAGCCGCTCGTCACCGCGACCCAGTTCCTGAGCGGCACCGCGGTCTTGACCACGTCCGCCGCGTACGGACCATTCAGGCCGGCGTTTTCGTAGTAGCTGCCCTCCGTCGCCTCCGGGAGCGAGGGATTGCGCGTGTAGACGTCGTTCGAGTACGAGCACTGGTTCATGACGCCGTAGGCGTCCGCACGGCTCGTCAGTGCGGTCGTCGTGAGCAGGTCCGCGCAGTCGTTGACGTTCCCCGAGAGCGACGAGTACGCGCCGCTGCGGAAGAGCACGCCGAGCTTGTCGGTGAGGAACTGGGTGTGCGTCGGATCGATCCCCCCCGTCGCCTTCTCCGACTGCCCGAAGCCGTCGCCCTGGATGAACA
>DATLUW010000844.1:0-7401 GCA_035577825.1 Actinomycetota bacterium
CCGCGGGTCCCGCCTCGGCGATGCTCTGCGTCAGCCCGAAGTCCGCGAGGTATGCGTGCTCGCGGCCGCCCTGCTGGTCGAGCAGGACGTTGGACGGCTTCACGTCGCGGTGGACGAGGCCCTTCGCGTGCGCCTCGTCGAGCGCCCCGGCCACCTTCGCCAGGATCCCGAGCGCCCGCGTCGGCTGGAGCGAGCCCTCCCGCCGGAGCACGATCCCCAGGTCCTCGCCCTGCACCAGCCGCATCGCGAGGAACAGGACCCCGTCGGCCTCGCTGGCGTCGTAGATCGGCAGGATGTTCGGATGCTCCAGCGCGGCGGCGATGCGCGCCTCGCGGAGGAACCGCTCCCGGAAGTCCTCGTCCTCGGCGAACTCCGGCGGCAGGACCTTGAGCGCGACCCGCCGGCGAAGGTGGATGTGCTCGGCGAGGTAGACCACGCCCTGCCCGCCCCGGCCCAGCTCGGACTCGATGCGGTAGTCGCGCAGCAGCGTGCCAGGGCCGAGGTTCGACGAGGAGGAGGACATCGCGTGAGGTTCTACCAGGGGAGCCCTGCGCGGGCCAGTGACCCGGCCGCCGTCATCGCGGCTTGGGCGGCCAGTTCACACCCGCGACGTTGAGCACCTTGGAGAACGACTTCGCCGCGTCCTCCAGGCCCTCCCGCCGGTAGAACGCGTGGGCCCGGTCGCGCCAGTTCGCCGACTCGAGCGACAGGCTCCAGCAGTCGCGGCCCCGGGCGAGCTCGTCGCACCGGGCGAGCAGCGCGGCCCCGGCGCCCCGGCTCCGGCCGTTCTCGGTCACGATGAGGTCGGGGATCCACGCCTGCGGCGTCTGGAAGTTCAGCCGCGGGCGATACTCCATGTCGACGAACCCGACCACGCGGCCGTCCTCCTCGGCGACCAGCGCCTCGGTGTCGTCCCGCCCGAGGTAGCCGAGGAACAGCTTGTGCGCGGCCTCCTCCTCCGGCGTCCCGCGGACGTCCGGGCGGCCGAGCTCGGCGAGCAGCGCCTCGACGGCCGGCCAGTCCTCGGGCGTGGCGTCGCGCACGGTCGCCATCAGCAGCCTCGGCGCGCGGGCATCAGAAGAAGTCCGGGCTCCACGGCGGCGGCCCGGCGAACAGTCGCGCCAGCACGGGAAGCGCGGGGTCGTCCCGGTCCGCCGCCCCCAGCCGCACGAGGTCGTTCGCCGAGAGGTATCCGGTGAACATCGAGCTCAACAGGCCGATCGGGATGGGGTCGCCGGTGGCCCGTTCGGCCGGCTCGACCGTCACTCGGCCGGCCTTGGCCTCGACGCGGAACGGGCCGCGGTTCGCTTCGAACATCGGATCGTCGACCGCGATCGTGCACTCGCCGTCGACCTCGGCGTAGCCGCGCGTCTCGATCGCGGCCGGCACGTCGAGCAGCCGCGACATCCACGGGAACTCGAACGACCGGGTGACCGACCGCGACTCGGTCAGCAGCGTCGCGAGCGGCTCGTGGGGCGGGCCGTGCCACGTCATCTTGTCGCCGACGCTGTGGTACCCGCCGAAGTAGGTGAACAGCGCGGCCGCCGCCCGCCGGGTTCGCGCGATGAGCTGGGTGCACGACGGGTCGATGCCGAAGCCCTCGCGCGCGCCGCGCTGGTAGCACGCGTAGCCCTCGAGCTCGCCGCTCTTGGTCCGAGCCAGGACGATCTGGGCGACGGCGTCCGGCTCCATGAGCCGGAGGATGCGGGCCCGCCACCAGAACTCGTCGGCGAACCACACAGGGCCGTTGTGGCCGGCCGCCCAGGACCGGAAGCACGCCTGCATGTCCGCCAGGGCGGAGTCGTCGCGCACGGTCTCGAGCTCGAGCTCCTCGCCGCCCGAGCGCGGGAGTGCTCGCAGCGGCGCAGCCAGCTCGGTGAACGACCCCGCGATCTCGTAGCCCAGCTTGCGGTAGACGGCGACGGTCGCCGGATACAGGGTGCTGAACACGTCGCCGGCATCGCGCCGCTGCCGCAGGAGCTCGGCCATGAGGGCACCGCCCGCGCCCTTCCCGCGGGCGTCGGGCATCCCCGCGACGCCGGCGATCCCGGCGCACGGGAGCTCCGCCCCGCCGAAGAACTGGGTGAGCGGGTGGGAGAGCGCCGTCGCGACCATCCGGCCGTCGTCGTAGGCGCACACGTAGCGGTCGAGCCGGATGTGCGGCCCGACGCGCTCGCGCCATGCCGGCTGCGTGCCGAACGCCGACTGTTGGACGTCGAGCACGCGCTCGCGGTCCTCCTCGGGCGGAACCCGGAACTCGAGCGTCATGGCTGCATCTCGCACGCGCACGGGATCGCGCCGCACTTCGGGCATCCCGCCGCGTACCGAGACGCCGCCCGTTCGAGGTCCAAGTCGAGCACGTTGGCGAGCGACCCGAGCCACGCGAGCACGTCCGAGAACTCGTGCTCGAGGTGCTCGCGGTCGCCGGGCGTGCGCATCGCGCGCGCGACCTCGCCGACCTCCTCGACCATCCACCGGAACACGCCGTCCGCCCCGCGCGCCGCGTCGCGTTCGAGGTAGGTGCGCCGCAACACGTCCTGCAGCTCGCCGATCTGCATGCGGCCGAGTGTACGAGACGACCCGGATACGCCCCGTTCGACCTACGGGACCGCGATCTGGCCCTCGAACACGTGCGCCATCTCGGTGTAGCCGTCGGCGTTCGCGTGGATGTTCGGCCCGACCGGCGATGGCGCGCACATCCACGTCCACTTGCAGATGTTCGCCACGTTCTGCGGGATCTCGCCGAGGGTCGGGTCGTCCACGATGTCCGCGAAGTCGTACGTCAGGAAGTCGTGCCCGACGTCGGCTGTCTTGTCCCCGAACGCCGTGAGCGTGTGCTGGAGGAACGTGTCGATCGTGACCGTCAGGAGGTACGACAGGTGCGCGAGCGACTGCCCGTCCGGGCCGGTCAGCCAGTACGCGAGATACGGGTCGTAGTAGCGCATGCCCACGACCTGCAGGTGGGTCCCGGCGCCGGCCGCGCGGTGCAGCGTCTGCAGGATGACCGGGAAGTTCGTCTCGATGTTCGTGATGCCCTGCGTCACGCACGCCATGTCCACGACGCCGCCCGGCAGGCAGCCGTCGACGTCGTTCGCGCCGATGTCGATCGTGACGAACGCGACGTTGTGCTTGTGGTGGCGCAGGAAGTACGCGGCCTGGGCCAGCTGCGATCCGTGCCCGTACGGGCAGATGCCGCCGGTGATCATCGTGGTGGTCGACTCGCCGGGACAGCCGAGGTTCACGAGCTGCAGGCGGGGAACGGCGGCCGACTCGTCGGCGAACACGTCGTCCACGTAGCCCTGGTCGGTGATGCCACTGTGGCCGGCCGAGTCCGGCTGGACGCCGCGGGCGAGCGAGTCGCCGAGGGCGAGGTAGAACGGGTGGCTCGACTCGAACTTCCCGGTCGCTGAGGACCCCGAGGCGGATGCGACCGCACCCGAACCGAGCACCGCTCCGACCGCGAGCGCGGCGACCACGACAGAACGAACGAGACGACCGGACATTCGAGCTGCTCCTTCCCCCGGACAGGCTGTTGCCGGGCGCATCCTCACACGGGCGGTCGAAAACCGGCGAGGAGGAAATGTAGCGGTTCGCCGGACCGAACGGCATGGTCCGCGAGATGGCGGCCGCCGACCGTCCGCGCTGGTCAAGCCCGCTGTCGTCACCGCATAATTGGCCGTTCCCTTGGGGCTGAGGAGCCGACGACGAGCGTGACGTCCGGTCGAAACCGGATGGGGGGAGGGCGCCTGCGCGAGCTGCGCGGGGTGCTGTTGTTCGCGGCTGGCCTGTGCTTCGCCGCGCTGGTCAACTTCGCCTACATCGCGCTGATGGGCCGGCGGCTCCCCGCGGACGAGTTCGCGACGTTCGGTGCGCTCCTCGCGCTGCTCCTCATGCTCACCGGGCCCATCAACGCCATCTCCGGTGGCACGGAGATGTTCGCGGCCAGGCGGGGCGGGTTCCCGGTCGCCCGCCGGCGGCTCCTCCTCGCGGTCGGCGCGGGCGTGGTCATCCTGACGACGTTCGGCGGCGACACCGTGCGCGCGGTGGGGTGGTTCGGTCTGGCGACGCTCCTGTGGGTGCTGCTCGCCTGGAACCGCGGCGCGCTCACGGGGCTCGGGCGGTTCGGGTTCGTCGGCGGGACCTACGCCGTCGAGGGGACGGTGCGGCTCGGCCTCGGGATCGGGCTGGTCGCCCTGGGATGGGGCGCGGCCGGCGCCGCGGCGGGAATCGCGATCGGCATGGCCGTCGCGCTCCTGCTCACGCAACGAGGGGCCCCGAGGAACGAGCCGGAGGGACGGCAGTCGCTCGGCCCCGACGTGTGGCTGGCGGTGATGGGGCTGCTGGCCGTCCAGGTGACGCAGGTGGTGGACGTGGTCGGCGTCCGGCTGGCCGGGTCGCCGGGGTCGTCCTCCTACGTCGCGGCCTCGTCGCTCGCCCGGGCCGTGATGTTCGCGCAGCTGCCGGCGGCGGCGTACGCCCTGCGTCGGGCGGCGCAGATCGGCGCGGCGAAGGCGTTCAAGACGGTGGCCGCGATGGCGCTCGTGCCGGCGTTCGCGCTGCTGGTGGTGATGGAGGTCGCGCCGGAGACCGTGCTGCGGCTCACGTACGGCGACCGGTACGCGGATGCCGCGAACCTGCTGCAGCTGCTCGCGATGGCGATGTTCCTGGGCGGCGCCGTCATGGTCATGGCGTACCTGCAGATGGGCGACGGGCGGACCGGGTGGGCGTGGCCGGGGCTCGCGGTGGGCACCGCGGGGACCGTGGCGCTGCTGATCACGTCTTCCGACCCCGCGCTCACCGCGAGCCTCGCAGTGACCGTTCAGGCGCTGACGTTCCTGGCGGTGGGGCTGCCGCTCGGCTCCGTGCTCGTTGCCGGGCCACCCGGGCGCGCCTACCTGTTCCTCAACTGGCGCGACTCGCTGCATCCCCAGGGCGGCGGCTCCGAGGCCTACGTCGAGCACGTCGCGCGCGGGTTGGTGGAGGCCGGGAACTCCGTGACGATCTTCTGCTCTGCCCACGAGAACGCCCCGGCCCGCGAGGAGCGCGACGGGGTCCGGTTCATTCGCAGGGGGACGTGGCGGACCGTCTACTTCTGGGCGGCCGCGTACCACGTGACCGGGCGGCTCGGACGCCACGACGTCGTGGTCGACGTGCAGAACGGGGTGCCGTTCCTGTCGCCGCTGTACTGCGGCCGGCCGGTCATCGTCCTCGTCCACCACGTCCACCGGACGCAGTGGCCGATGGTGTTCCCGCCGCGGGCGGCGCGTTTCGGGTGGTGGATCGAGTCGCGGCTGTCGCCGTGGCTGTACTCGGGCGCGCGCTACGTCGCGGTGAGCGAGTCGACCCGGCACGACCTGGCGTCGCTCGGCGTGGCAGCGGAGTCGATCACCGTGGTCCGCAACGGCGGCGACGGCGGCGAGATCGCCGCATCCAAGGCCGCCGCCCCGACCGTCGCGGCGCTCGGCCGCCTGGTTCCGCACAAGCGGGTGGAGATCCTGCTGCGGGCGACCCCGGCCCTTCTCGAGGAGTTCCCGGGCCTCCGCGTCGAGGTCCTCGGCCACGGGCCGTGGGACGACCGGCTGCGACAGGAGATCGACCGGCTCGGGATCGCCGACTTCGTCGAGCTGACCGGGTGGGTCGACGAGGACGAGAAGCGCCGGCGACTGGCCGCCGCCTGGGTGCTCGCGATGCCCTCGGCCTGGGAGGGGTGGGGGCTCGCCGTCTCCGAGGCGGCCGTGCAGGCGACCCCGGCGGTGGCGTTCGCCGTGGGCGGGCTGACCGAGTCGGTCGACGACGGCGTGACCGGGGTGCTGGTCCACGACGAACCGGAGTTCGGCCGGGCGATCGCGGCGCTGCTCCGGGACCGGCCGGAACGGGAACGGCTGGGGACGCTCGCCCGCGAACGCGCACTCGAGCTGTCCTGGGCGCTCACTGCCCGGGCGTTCGGGGACGTGCTGGAGGACTCACTGGAGGCGCGGCGGAAGCGGGTGCCGGCACCGGTGGCGGTTCCGCTGGTCGTCGACGAAGCCTGAACACAGGCAGCGGAAAGCGGTCGGTGCGGGGGCGTTCCGTGCGGCCCGACGCTACGGACCGAGCGACGGCACGTTGCCGTACAGCGGCAGGCTCGACCCCGCCGACGGCGACTGGCTGACGACCAGGAAGAACGACGCGAGGAACGCGATCACCGCGGCCAACAGGATCGCCAGCAGCAGGTACCGGACGGCGATGCCGAAGATCATGTGCGAAGGGTATCAGCGTTCCATGCCCGAACGCCAGCGACTCATCAAGGTCGCGCCGAGCGCCACCAGGAACATCCCCAGTGCGATCGCGTCGGCGATCAGGATGGGCGCGGCGGGCGGTGAGTCGAATGACGGCGGCGGCTGGGGGTCGGGCACCCGCCACAGCGTCAGCTCGGGCGTGTCGAGCACTGGCGGGAGCGTCGCGAGCCGCGGCGGGTACTTCCGCCAGTCCGCCTGCCGCAGGAGCAGGACGTAGCGGAACCCCTCCTTCGCGGCCTCGGGCAGCAGCTGGTCGTCCCCGTTCGTCACCGTGCCGTCCATCAGCCGCGACCACGGGTCCTCCGGCGGGACCCGGTACGGCCCGACCTCCAGCGCGTCGCTCGTCACCGCCCGCCGGGGGAACGCGATCAGCGCCGGGTCGATCACCGGCCGGAACCGATTCCAGGAGAACGGCATGTACAGGTGCCACGGCAGCACGAGCACGGCGCCCGGCACCGGGTCGGCCGTCATCGCCCGCCGGGCCTGGTCCCACGCGGCCGGGTACCGCGACGTGAACAGCGTTCCCGACAGGCCCCACGCCAGCGCCGGGACCAGGGCGATCGGCAGCGCGACGAGCGCCAGGCCGGCCCGCCGCCACCCGACGTCGGACGCCGGGATCGCCGAGACGATCCGGTGCACGCCGGCGCCGAACGCCGGCGCCAGCAGCAGCACGAGCGGCGCAATGAACTTCTGGCTGTCGCGGAGCGCGCCGCCGCCGGGCGCGTGCTCGGCCACGAACCGGTACAGCGGTCCGGTCACCGGGAACGACGGCCCGCCCGCCAGCAGGAACCCGCCGACCGCGAGCCCGACCAGCGCCCACGCGCTTCCTCTGGGCAGGGTCTTCCGGAGCACCGGCCACCCGGCGGCCGCCACGACGAGGATCGCGACGAACACCGGCACCCACGCCCACGTGTTCCTGCCCGGTGGAGCCAGGTCGGTCCGCCACAGGCCCCCCAGCGACAGCAGGCTCCCGGCCAGCCCGAACGGCGAGTCCGACCGCGCGGCGAACAGGCGGTCGGCGAGCGCACTGGAGGTGGTCGGGATCGTCGTCAGCGCCGCCGGGACGATC
This sequence comes from Actinomycetota bacterium, assembly GCA_035577825.1. Taxonomy (GTDB): domain Bacteria; phylum Actinomycetota; class UBA4738; order UBA4738; family JACQTL01; genus DATBHM01. The sequence goes on from DATLUW010000844.1 coordinate 7,348, forward strand.
CACACGAGGTTCACGAGCAGGGCGCCGCCCAGCGCCAGCGCCCGGGTTCGGAGG
>DATLUW010000845.1:0-2786 GCA_035577825.1 Actinomycetota bacterium
GGACGGACGATGACCCACATGGCGTTGACCGCGGTCGGGACGGACCGTCCCGGCATCGTCGCGGCGCTGACCGGCGCCCTGTACGACCTGGGATGCAACATCGAGGACGCGGACTCGGCCGTCCTGCGCGGGGTGTTCGCCCTCACGCTGGTGGTCGCGGCGCCCGATGAGCTCGACGGCCCGGCGCTGGAGCGGGCGGCGGCGTCGGCGCTCGGGCCGATCGAGGCCAGCGTGTCGGTGCGCGCGGTCGCCGAGGATCCCGGGCCCCCGGCCCGCGCGACGCACCGCATGCGGGCCCAGGGCGCCGACCGGCCGGGAATCGTGGCGCTCCTCTCGCGGCTGCTCGCCGACCGCGACGTCAACATGACCAGCTTCTCCGCCGGCGCGAGCGATGAGGCCGAGCCCATCGCGTGGCTCGCGGCGGAGATCCACGTTCCCCCCGACGTCGACGTGCCGGGGCTCGCCGAGGACCTGATCGAGACCGCGACCGACCTCGGCCTCGAGGTGACGTTCGAGCCGATCGTGCGCCCCTGAACGCGGCCGCGGGCTTTCAGGAGGTCGCGGCGTCGAGCTCCTGCAGCAGCCGGTAGGCGGCGCGTTCGACCTCCTTGTGCCGCCACTCGGCGGCCCGGTAAACGCAGGCGATCAAGCCGCTCCGGTGGATGCGGCGGAAGTCGCCGAACACGAACGCGTATCGCGCCTTGGTCTCGTCGGCGGGCCCCTCGGTCAACCCCAGGAACCAGGCCCCGTACTGCTGCCACGAGTGCTGCTTCAGGAAGGCGTTCTCGTCGTCGGCCTTCGGCTGCACGTCGCCCCATTCGCTGTTCAGCACGTACTGCCTGGCCTCGATGAGCTTCCGGGCCTGGGCGACTCCGCGTCGGTTGACGGTGTAGGTAGCCATGAACGTACTTGTACCCGCAGGCGACGCTGTCGGATCGCGCCGTGGCGCGACCTGCCGTTCGATCCCAGCGCAATCCGGCCGGTGGCGTAGCGTTGAGCCCCATGGGGCGGGCGCTCCTGCGTCGTCTGATCTTCTTCGCCGTCGCGGCCATCGGCCTGTACATCGTGTGGCCGAGCCTGATGTCGGTCTTCTCCTCCTGGCCGCAGCTCAAGGACCTCAACCCCCTCTGGTTCGTCGTGATGCTCCTGCTCGAGGTCGGGAGCTTCGCGTGCATCTGGGTCCTCCTGCGCGTGGCGCTGCACAGCACCGTGTGGTTCCGCATCGCGGCCGCGCAGCTCACCGGCAACGCCGTCAGCCGGGTGCTGCCGGGCGGGGCCGCGACGGGAGGCGCCATCCAGTTCCAGATGCTGGCGGGGGCCGGGGGGATGGATCCGACCCGGGTCGCCACGGGGCTCACGGTCGCCTCCATCGCGAGCACGGCGACGCTGTTCGCGCTGCCGCTCCTGACCGTGCCCGTGATGATCTGGGGCGCGCCGGTCCCCCGCGAGCTCCGGTCGGCTGCGTATCTCGGCCTCGGCCTGTCCGTCCTGATGATCATCGCCGGCGCCGTGCTGCTCACGACCGACCGACCGCTCCGTGCGCTCGGGCGGGCCATCGAATGGGTGACGAACGTGGTGCACCGCAAGCGGGAGCCCCGCCACGGCCTCCCGGATCGGCTGGTTCGCGAACGCGACCTGGCCCGGGACCATCTCGGCTCGCGCTGGTGGGTCGCCATCCTGGCCGCCGTGGGGAACTGGCTGCTCGACTTCTCGGCGCTGCTGGCCGCGCTCGTCGCCCTCGGCACTCGGCCGCGACCGTCGCTCGTCCTGCTCGCCTACGTCCTGGCCGCCGTGCTCGGAATGATCCCGATCACGCCGGGAGGCCTCGGCTTCGTCGAGGCCGGCCTGACCACGGCCCTCGTGGTCGCCGGCGTACCGGCGGGCACCGCCGCGATCGCCACGCTCGCCTACCGCCTGGTGTCGTACTGGCTGCCCCTGCCCGCAGGCCTGCTGGCGTACGGGCTCTACCGCCGTCGGTACGGCGGCCGAACGCTCGCCTCCCAGGCCGCCGCCGCGTCGGGTGAACCGCCCGACCTCGACGCCGAACCCGCCGACCCGGCCGCATCGGATCAGCTGTGACCGTTCTCAGGGAACGGAGGAACCTCGTGGGGAACCGGCCTCCGACCTGCGTCGCGCCCACCAACCGGCGGGCATCAGGTCGGCCGTGGCCCCCACGCGGGAATCCCTTCTCCTTTGTCGGTTCCCACGACGAGCCGGACCCGCGTCCCGTTCAGCCGCATCTGGAAGCGGTCGTCTTGCTTCGAGGTCACGAGCCGCATTCCGTTCGGCGAGAACGTCAGATCGATTTCTGGCGGACATGGCGCTGTGGCCCAGGAAAGGCCCTGTGACCAGGGCCTTTCCGATGGGCGGTGGAGGACCTTGAATCTCCGACCTCTTCCATGTCAGGGAAGCCGTGGGGGCAATCGCCCCCTGCGGCCCTTCTCCCCTGCGCTGACCGTCTCGAGGCGGGCACTCTCCTCAGCAGTGGAAGTGTTCGATCAGGGGCTCGAGGCTGTGTCCTGCGGCGTCCTTGGCCGCGTACCCGACCGCCCACACGTTCGAGGCCGAGATCGCGGCCACCGACTCCAGCTGGTTGTCGAATTGCGTCGCGTTGGGAGGCTTGAAGGTGGTCCACTGCCCGCTGCCAAATCTCTCCGCCAAAGCTCGGCGCGTCCCCCCACTCGTCGTGTAGTTGCCAACGGCGAACGCGCTCGTGGCCGACAGCGCGCTCACCCCCTTGAGCTCGTTCGGCGTCGTCCCGACGTTGTTCGGTGACTTGAGGACCC
>DATLUW010000846.1:0-2016 GCA_035577825.1 Actinomycetota bacterium
CGTACGAGCCCGACGGCGTCGCCTCGACGCTCATCCACCGCAACGAGCCCTGCCTGCCCGACCACATGCGCCTCGAGCCGCAGCCGAGGATCATGGCGGACTGCTTCGACCTCGAGCAGTGGATCCTCGACCGCGTGCCGCTGGACGATCCGTGCGTCGTGAAGATGGACATCGAAGGCGCCGAGTACCCGCTCCTCAACCACCTGATCCTGCAGGACAACGCGATCTGGCGCATCCAGTACCTGCTCGTCGAGTGGCACGGGAACGAGCGCCGGCGCTGGCGGCTCGAGGACAGGCTGAGGGAGGTCGGCATGACCGTGGAAGGATGGGCGCACTGATGCTCCGCATCCTCGTCACCGCCCTCACATCGGGCCCGCTGCTCGAGGCGCAGGCCGCAGCGATTGAACGGTGGATCCCCGGCCCGTACGAACTGACCGTCGTGAACGACGCCAGAGCCGACGAGCATTTCAGCAACCTGTGGCAGACCACCGCCGTCGACGAGATCGTCCACTCGTGCCGACGCATCGGTGCCCGCTACGTGCGCTTCCCGCAGTGGCGTCACCTGCGCCGCGAGACGATCTTCCCGGACGAGCCCGACGAGTTCCGAGAGCTCGAGACGGCGAACACGCGCTGCGCCGACGCGATCCAGTGGGGCGTCAACATCCTGCTCGCCAAGTCCGACGATCCGCTGCTGATCCTCGACGCCGACATGATCCCGTACGCGCCGTTCAAGTGGAAGGCGCTGCTGAAGGAGCATCCGATCTGGGGCTACCCGCAGGGCCGGCAGGACAACGGCGGGCCGCTCGTCCTGTACCTGTGGAACGGTCTGCTGCTCGTCAACCCCGCCGCGTGCGAGCGCATGGACCTGTTCAACCTGGACTGCGGCAACATCGACGGCACCGGCGTCGACGTCGGCGGGCTCCTCTACAAGTTCCTGGAGGCGAACCCGGAGCGCACCGGCACGTTCTTCCGCCGCTTCGGCGAGCAGTGGATCGCACCCGGTGAGGACGGCGACATGCCGGTGAAGGTGATGGAGTTCCTGAACTGGGACAACCGTTTCAGCGCCATGTACGGACGGGCGGCGGAGACGTACGGCGACTGCTTCCTGCACCTCGCGGCCGGCGGCAACTGGGAGCTGCGCGGACGGGCGCATCAGAGCGAGCGGATCAAGCGGTTCGTGGAGGCGGTCGCGTGAGCGGGTGGATCGGCGGCTCGCTTCTGTTCGCATGGGTTCTGCTGGGTGGATGGCTTTGGGGCAGCAGGAGTCGGCGTGGCTGACCAGATGCCACCCGCGTCCGTCACGGTCGTGGTGCCGTGCTTCGAGCAGGCCCAGTACCTGACTGCCTGCCTCGAGTCGGTCAGAGCCCAGACGTTGCAGCCCGGAGAGGTGATTGTCGTCGATGACGGCAGCCGCCTTGAACACAGCGAGGAGATCCAGCAGATCGCGCGCATCCACAACTGCGGCTATGTCCGCGTCACGAACCGCCATCTCGCCGCCGCCCGCAACACCGGCCTGATGCTCGCCGAAGAGGACGCCTTCCTTCCGCTCGACGCCGACGACACGATCGAGCCCACCTTCATCGAGAAGACCTACCGTCTCCTGTCGAACCACGACGTGGTCTGCGTCGGCCTGCAGGAGCACGGCGAGCGGAACGGGTGCTACAACCCCGGATTCGACATCCCCCTGGAAGAGGTCACGGAGGAGCGCATGTGGGAGATGAACCGCCTCTTCTACTGCTGCCTGTTCAACACGGAGCTCCTGCGCAAGTGCGGCGGCTACAACCCGCGCATGGTGCACGGGTGGGAGGACTACGATTTGCATTTGGATCTGATCCGCCGCGGCGCCCGCTACACAGCGGTGAACGAGCCGCTGTTCAACTACCGCACGTCGAACGACGGGATGATGGCCGCGGCAGCCCGCGATCACCGCGCCTGGAACATCGCCGAGATGCGCCGACACCATCTCGGATGACCGATAGCCTCCGAGGCTGATGCCCGAACTCGACGACATCATCA
>DATLUW010000847.1:0-12260 GCA_035577825.1 Actinomycetota bacterium
CGGCACGGAACCGGGCGGGACGCTCGGCACGGAACCAGGCGGGACGCTCGGGAACGAGCCTGCGCTCGGCACGGAAACGGGCGGGACACTGGAGAACGAGCCCGATCCGGCGACGGACCCCGGCGGCGGGCTCGGGACGGCCGGCACGGCGGCGGCGGCTGCTGCTGCCGCCGGGTCCCACCCCGCGAGGAACGACCGCGCCGCGTCGATCATCTCCCGGCAGGTCGGGAACCGGGCCGCGGGGTCCTTCGCCATCGCGCGGCCGATGACGGCGTCGATCCCCCGCGGGATGTCGGGGCGCACGGCCGACGCCTTCGGGACCGGCGTCTGGAGGTGCATCAGCATGACCTGCTGCTCGTCGTCGCCGACGAACGGCACGCCGCCGGTGAGGCATTCGTACAGGACGCAGCCGAGGGCGTAGACGTCGACCCGGCCGTCGAGCGGTTCGCCCCGGAACTGCTCGGGCGCGGCGTAGTCGACCGTCCCCGCGAAGTACCCGACCTTGGTGAGTCCGTGCTCCGATGACCCTGAGGACAACTCCGAGGGATGGTCGCCGCCGGCGTGCGGGAGGGGATGGTCCTGCGACGCGAACTGCTCCACGACGTCCCCCTGCGCGGCGTCGACCTGCTTCGTGAGGCCGAAGTCGGTCAGGTAGACGTGTTCGACCTGGCGGGTGGGCGACGGCGGCTCGAGCAGGATGTTCCCCGGCTTGACGTCGCGGTGGATCAGCCCGGCTGAGTGCGCGGAGTCGAGGGCGCTCGCCACCCTGCCGAGGATGGACACGGCGCGGATGGGGTTGAGGGCGCCGTGCTCGTGCAGGACCTCGCGGAGGTCGGTCCCGTCGACGTAGCGCATCGCGATCCACAGCTCGCCCTCGAACTCCCCGGCGTCGGTGACCGGGACGATGTTCGGGTGTTCCAGGGACGCGGCGAGGCGGGCTTCGCGCTCGAACCGGCTGCGGAAGTCCGGGTCCTCCATGTACTCGGTCGGGAGCACCTTGAGCGCGACGTGCTTGCCGAGGTGGACGTGTTCGGCCTGGTAGACGACGCCCATGCCGCCCCGTCCGATGAGCCGTTCGATGCGGTACTCGGCGACCTGGGACCCCGGCCGCAGGTCCGTGGACATGGATCTGTTCTACCACGCGGCCCGTGGGGCCTTTCGAACGGGCGCCGGGAACGCCGGTTCGTGCGGTAGAACAGGTGGGTGACGCCTCCCCCCGGGCCGTTCCCGCGTCCGAACGTCCTCGCCCTGATCGTGGCGTCGGCGATCGGGCTCGCCGCGTGCGGCGGTGGCTCGACCCAGCCGTCGCCGGCGCCGCCGAGCACCACGACGGCGCCGGCGCCGACGTCCGGCGCGATCACCAGGCCCACGTCCGGGCCCACGACCGCCGGCTCCCCCACGACCGTCCCGGCGACCTCGAGTGCGCCCCCCACGACCGCGGTGACCACGGCGCCGACCAGCGCGGCGCCCGACCCGCGGACGGTACCGCCCGCGTCGCTCGCCCGGCCCGGCACGACGCCGGTCCACGTGCTGTACGGCGACCTCGACGGCGACGGCGTCGAGGACATCGTGCTCGACTCGGTCGAACGGGGCGGCGGGCCCGTGCCGCAGAGCTACCTCGACGCGTTCCTCTACGACGGGAAGGGGGCGTGGCAGCGCGCCTGGAGCGCGACCGACCCCGCGCCGCCCGGCGACCCGTCCGCCCCGGCGGCGGTGCTCCAGCAGGCCGCCCCGGGGAGCGTGAGCCAGGACGTCGACTTCCTGGCGCTCGTCGACACCGCGGGCGACGGGTCCTCCGAGCTGGCGGTCGGCGTGCTGAACCTCGGCGCGGGACCCGGCCCTCTCGACGTGTGGGTCATCGGGTTCGGGCCGGACGGGCCCTCGACCGAGTTCTGGGAGGAGACGGTCCAGGACGGGACCCTGCTGGCCGGGGCGAACGAGCTCCGGCTGCAGACGCCCTGGTTCCGTCCGAGCGACCCGGCCTGCTGCCCGAGCCGGATCGAGCACCAGACGATCGGGTTCGACCCGGCGTCGAAGCGCGTTCGCGTGCTCCACCGGACCTTCACGCCGGTGAGCTGACCCTCGGCAGCTCTCCCCGCGGCCCCCCGCAGGGCGGTATGGTTCTGCCCCCGATGCAAGCCGAACGCGCGCCGCTCGTGCTCCGCCCGTTCACCAACGGCATGCGGTCGCCCGTCATCGCGCCGGTCGTTCGCGGCACGCTCGCCATTCCGCTCTTCTTCTTCTCGGCGTCCACCGCCACGCTGTTCGCCTGGACGATCGAGCCCCCGCTCACGGCGTGCATCCTGGGGGCGAACTACTTCGCGAGCGTGGCCCTGGCGATGTGGGCGGCGCGCGAGCACTGGTGGGCGAACGGCCGGCTCTCCGCGTCGGTCGCGCTCGTGTTCGCGCCGATCACGACGATCGCCACGTTCCTGCACCTCGACCTGTTCCACACGGGGAGCTCGGGCTGGACGCTGTTCATCACGTGGTTCTGGATCGTGGCGTACGCGGTCTACCCGCTGCAGCTGCTGTGGATGTTGCGCAAGCAGCTGATGACGCCGGGCGGCGACCCGCCGCGGACGCAGCCGCTGCCGGGGTGGCTGAAGGCGATCCTCGTGTCGCAGGCGCTCGTGCTGATCCCGCTCGGGGCGGTCATGTTCGCGGCGCCCAAGACCATCGCCCCGGGGTGGCCGTGGGCGCAGATCGACGGCTCGGCCATCCCACCGCTTTCGATGCAGGCGCTGTCGGCGTGGGCACTCGCGTTCGGCGTCCTCGCGGCGCACGCCGTTCGCGAGAACGACTTGAACCGCGTGCGGTGCGGCCTGCTCGCGTTCCCGGTCATGGTCCTGCTGCACGTGGTCGCGCTGCTGCGGTTCGGGGACGCGATGGTGTGGGACCGGCCGAGCGCGTACCTCTACATGGCGTACCTGGGCTCGGGCGCGATCGTCGCCGTCTACGGCATCCGGAACTGGCGCAAGCCGCCGGAGCCGAAGTGGATCGAGGTCCCCAAACAGGAATCCGAGTTCACGGAGTAGCCGAACCGTCCTCCGTCGGCGCCTCCGAAGCGGCGGGCGTCCGGGCGGTCGGAATCATCGGCAGCCCGCCCTTCGGCTTCAGCGTCACTTTGGGGAGCAGCTCGACGCGGTGGCCCGACTGCACGTCCAGCCGCCAGCGGCGCGCCACCGTCGCCAGCACGAACGGGATCTCCACGGGGAGCAGGCGCATCCCCATGCACCGCTTCGGGCCGAGGCCCTGCGGCAGGTACGCCGGCTGCTGCCGGTCCGAGGTCTCGAACGGGTCCTCGTAGCGCTCGGGGCGGAACGCCTCCGGCTCGTCCCACGAGCGGGGGTCGCGTTGCAGGATCCACGGCGAGACCACGACCGAGGCCCCCGTCGGGATGGTGAACCCGTCCACGCGATGATCCGCGACCGCCTTGCGGGCGAGCACCCACGCCGTCGGGTACAGGCGCAGCGCCTCCCGGAACGACCCCGCGGTGACCCTGAGCCCGGCGAGGTCGTCGGCCCCGACCGGGTCCCGCCCCAGCGCGTCGGCCTCGGCCTCGACCCGGGCGCGGACGTCCGGGTGCTGCGAGAGCAGCAGCCACGTCCAGGACAGGACGGCGCCGGCGCCCATCTGGCCGCGAAACAGGCCGATGGCCTCGTCGCGGGCCTGTGCGGGCGGCATGGCCCGGTCGTGGGCCCGGAGCAGCATGGACAGGATGTCGTCGCCCTCGAGCCCGTCCGCGATGCGGCTGCGGGCAAGGTCGTCGACCGCAGCGTCGAGCTCGGCCAGGGACCGGCGGAACCGGGAGCGGCTCGGTGACGGCAGCCGGTCCCCGAGCGGGGTGGCCCCGAGCATCACCGCGTTCAGCGCGTCGTTCGCGGCCATGACGGCGTCGGCCAGCCGGCGCCCATCGGGTTCGGCCGGGTCGACGCCGAAGATGACGTCCACCATCAGGTCGCGGGTCATGCGGTCGGCCTCGGCGACGACGTCGATCCGGACGCCGTCCCGCCACGACGACGTCATCCGCTCCGCGAACCGGGCGATCGTTCCCGCGTGGGCGGGTGGGACCTGTTCGTACATCACGGGTTCCATCAGGCGGCGCTGCTCGGCGTGCTTCGGGTTCTCGCTCGCGAACAGCGCGTCGTGCAGCAGGCGGCCGCTCACCCGCCGCTCGCCGGCGATCCGCTGGAAGTGGCCGTCGGAGGCGACCAGCACGTCGTGCGCGAGCCCGGGGCTCGACAGCAGGTAGAACCCCACCGGGCCGATCCGGAAGAACGCGACGTCGCCGTACCGCCGGGCGATCGCGGTCATCATCCCCGGCGCGTCGCCCCGGTAGCGGATGGCGTTGCCGATCATGCGGAACGTGCGCGGCCCCGGCGGGCGCTTCACGGCTGGAACGCGGGGGACGCAGGCGCGTCCGAGGCCGGCGCCGCGGAGGCCGACGGCTCGGGCGACCGCGTGACCGATGCCCCGGTGAGCCCGACGGCGACGGCCCCCACCAGGAAGGCGAGGTACAGCCACGCTCCGGGCGCCCCGAGGTGAAGGTCCCCCCAGAACCGCACCGTCGTGAGCAGCTCGAACACCCCGTAGACGGTGAGCCCCACCGCCGCGGGGTAGACGGCGAAGCGGTCGCGCTGCCGCGAGGCGGCGATCATCACCAGCCCGAACCCCATGCTCCACGCGCCGAGGATCCGCCCGGTGAGCGGCGTGAGCGTCCAGCCCCACACCTTCAGCACCTGGCCGGGGATCAGGTAGAGGAACGCCGCCGCGACGCAGAACACGACGCCGTACGCGAGGAGGGAGCTCGCGAACCACCTCGGGACCGGCCCGGTGACCGGATCGCCGCCCGGCAGCTTCCGCTCCGGGATCAGGGCGATCAGCAGGATCGGCGTGAGGATCCCGTACGCGATCGTCCACACCCACGTCACGACGACCGCGGACGTATGTGGACTCGAGAAGTTGAACTTCGACAGGTGGATGAACGTCGCGGCGAACGCCAGCGCGGAGAACGCGATGCCGCCGGCGAGCACCACCCTGGCCCGCGCCCACGTCCGGCCGCGCGACAGCGTGAGCCACAGGATGACGAACGCCGACAGGTAGAACGCGCCGAGGGCCCCGGCCGTGAGTGCCGGCTGGATGGGCCACGAGAAGAACCTGTCGGTGCTCCGCGGGAAGAGCGTCAGGTCGAGGCCGAGGAGCAGCAGGATCACGGCCGACACGATCAGGGCGTTCCTCATCACCTGGTGCAGGCCCTTGACCGGCGTTCCCTGTTGCATCGAGGCCGAGTGTATGCCCGGGGGCGGCCGCCGGGGAGCCCCGGATTTCCGGTCGCGGATGCCTTGCTCGACCGCCCCCGCGGTGCCACCCTGGCGGCACCGCCGACCGGAGGAGGAGGCCGCCGTGGGCCTGTTCTTGAAGAAGACGAAGCCCGACGAGGAGCTGCTGCAGAGCGGGACCCGCGGGCACGCGAACGTCCTGCACGTCCAGATGCCGCGCACGGGCACGGAGATGTCGATGTCCTCGTCGAAGATGCAGAAGGTGCTCGAGGGCGAGCTGACCCCGATCGGGAGGAAGGTTCGCCTGCGGGTCGAGGTTCCCGGGCGCGAGGCCTACGAGGTGGAGACCAAGCTGAACATCCCGATGATGATGTCGGGCAAGGTCACCGCGGGGGCCGGGCTCACGGTGCTGGTCGACCCCGCCGACCCGAAGCACCTCGCCGTGGACTGGTCGGCCGGCGTGGAACAGGGGTCGACGACCGAGATGCTCGCGGACAACCCGATGGCGCAGGCCGCGCTCCGCGGTGCCGGGTACGACCCGGCGCAGCTCGCCCAGCAGATCGACGCCTACCGGGCGTACGCGGCCCAGATGGGCGCGATGCAGGGGCAGCCGGGCACGGTTCCCCCCGGCATGATGCCCCAGAGCATGGTTCCCCCCGGCGTCATCCCGCCGGGAACGGTGGTGGCGCCCGGCGTGCCGCCGGTGCAGCTCCCGCCGGGCTGGCAGATGCCTGCCGGGTTCCCGCAGGCACCGGACGCGACCGCCAACCCGGTCGGCACGACCTCCGAGGAGCAGCCCGAGGACTGACGTCCACCCCGACCCGAACCGGCGGATCGGGCCACCGGCCGGCGCGGAGCGGGTACCTTCCGAAGCAATGGCAACCATCGACGACGCGGCGCGGATCGCACTCGGCCTGCCGGACGTGACCGAGGCCGAACGACACGGCAACCGGACGTGGACGGTCGCCGGGAAGGGGTTCGCGTGGGTCCGGCCGTTCAGCAAGGCCGACCTGAAGCGGTTCGGCGACGACCCGGTCCCCGACGGCCCGATCCTCGCGATTCGGGTGGACGACCTCGAGGAGAAGGAGGCCGTGCTGCAGGCGAACCCCGGCGGGTTCTTCACGATCCCGCACTTCGACGGCTACCCCGCGGTGCTGCTCCGGCTGCCCGCCGTGCGGACCGGCGCGCTCCGCGAGGCGATCACCGACGGCTGGCTGGCGTGCGCCCCACCGGCGCTCGCGAGTCGATTCCTCGACGAACGAGCACCGAACTCCTGACCCGATCCCGCGGCCGATCGATGAGTTCCCGTGTCGACGCCGGTCGCACGGGCAGGAAGGGATTCGTGTCGGCCTCGTTCGATTGCAGGGAGGTTCGTCGTGGGGAAGGTGTGGTTCCAGCTATCGGTGTCGGTCGACGGGTACTCGGCCGGGCCTGAGCAGAGCGTGGAGAACCCGATCGGGGTGGGGGCGATGCGGCTGTTCGAATGGCAGTTCGCGCTGGAGGCGTGGCACCGGCTGACCGGGACGCCGGGCGAGGGCGTGGAGAACGCCAGCACGCCGGTGTTCGAGGAGGCCCTCACCGACTACGGCGCGGTCGTCATGGGCCGCAACATGTTCGGCGGCGGCACCGGGCCGTGGCCCGAGGACCCGCCGTGGAACGGCTGGTGGGGCGACGACCCGCCGTACCACACGCCGGTCTACGTGCTGACGCACCACGCCCGGCCGCCGCAGCCGATGGAGGGCGGGACGACGTTCCGCTTCGTGACCGAAGGCGTCGAGTCGGCGATCGAACAGGCGAAGGCAGCCGCGGGCGACCGGAACGTGCTGATCGGCGGCGGACCGAACACGGTCCAGCAGGCGCTCCGCGCGGGCCTCGTGGACGAGTTCGAGCTGCACGTCACGCCGGTCGTGCTGGGCGGTGGCGAACGGCTGCTGGACGCGATCGGCGACCCCCAGCTCGAGCAGATCCGAGTGGTCGAGGCGCCGGGGGTCACTCACCTGAAGTACCGCATCGTGCGCTGATCGCCGCGGCGGGTTGGCGCCGGTGGCCGCTTCCTGTGGAATGCCGGGGCAGGCACCGGCCGGGGAGCGAGACGTGACCATCAAGCAGCGGCGGAATCGGACGGCGGAGGACCTGCGGTGAGCCACCCGCTGCTGCGCGAGATCCGCGCGGTCAACTTCCGGAGCGCCCGCCACCTCGTGTTGCGTCCCGGCCGGGTCTGCGCGTTCATCGGCGAACCGGGCGCCGGCAAGTCGAACGGCCTGTTCGCCGTCCGGGCGCTGCTCGATCCCGGGTTCGACCTCTCGTCGACCGACGTGACGTTCGGCGAACGGGAGCTCTCGATCGAGGCCACGCTCGCCGGCGGCCGGACGATCTCGCTCACGGATCGCGCTGGAGCGCCGCCGATCGTCCACTTCCCGGCGGCGATCCGCGACGGCCACCTGGTGGAGGGGAACGCCGAGAGCCTGGCCGAGGTGATCCGCGGGCACGTCGGCCGGGCGCCCGCGCCGCGGGTCGCGCTGGTGCGCGGGCTCGAGGCGTGCGCGGACGTGGCCGCGGGGACCGTGTTCGCGATCGAGGAGCCGGAGCTGTTCCTCGCGCCGCAGGGCCACCGCTACCTGTACCGCCTCGCCCATCGGCTGGCCGAGCGCGGCAACCAGGTCTTCTTCACCACGCACTCGCCGGGCCTCCTGAACGTCGCGGCGCTCGACGAGGTGCACCTGGTCAGCCGCGACGCGCTCGGCATCACGTCGATCGAACGCCTCCGCCGGATCGACGTCGACGAGACGTTCCGCGTCCTGTGCGAGTTCGACGCCGAGCGGGCCGAGCTGTTCTTCTCCCGCGCGGCGATCCTCGTCGAGGGGATGACCGAGAAGATGACGCTCCCGTTCATCTTCCGCGCGCTCGGTCACGACGCGGATCGCGAGCAGATCTCCATCATCGAGTGCGGCGGCAAGGCGAACATCCCCCTGTTCGTCGAGATCTGCCGGCGGGCGCGGATTCCGTACGTCGTGGTCCACGACAGCGACATGCGCCCCTGGCGCGAGCCGGTCGAATCGGAGGTGAAGCTGAATGCGCTGATCCGGCGCCGCGCCGGGGCGCGGCGAACCGTGGTCCTCGAGCCGGATTTCGAGGGCGTCGCCGGCTTCCGCTCGCGGTCGCACAAGCCCGAGCACGCGTGGAGCCGCCTCGCGATGGCGAGCCGCGACCAGCTTCCGGCGCCGCTCGTCCGCGCGATCGAACTCGCGCTCGCGACCGCCCGCCCGGGTCCGCCGACCTACAGCTGAATTCGGGGCGGGAACTCCCCACCTTTTTCGCTGCTTCGTAGGACCATGCCTTGCTCCCAATCCACGAGGAGGTTCGAGACATGCGGCGTTCGATGCTGGCGGTGGTTCCGCTCGCAATGACGGTGATGATGCTGACCGCTCAGGTGGCGACGGCGGCGACCGAGATCCACGACCCCCACGACGTGGGCGGCAAGCTCGACATCGAGTCGGTGGACGCGTCCCGCAACGGCGGCGCGCTCGAGGTGGCCGTGACGATGTACGGCACGTGGCCGTCCTCGCTGCTGGCGCACAGCGGCGGCAACCGGATCCGCATCCTGTTCGACACGGACAACGACGGTTCGCCGGAGTACACGGGGACGATCGTCAGCGTGCACGGGCACCTCGAGATGAACATCAAGGGGCAGGGCTCGACGTTCGAACCGCTGAACGTGCGCCGGCCCGACGACAACACGGCGCTGGTGACGGTGCCCGGCGGCTCCCCGCCGAACCCGGCGCATGCGTACCATGTTGCGGCCTCGGCCACGTTCGTCCCGGCCTCCGGCCCGAAGAAGGTCGACCGGGCGCCCGACCACGGGTGGATCGACGTGCCGCACGCGTAGCCGCTCCCCGAGCCCGAACACCGCGAACCCCCGGCGCGTTGCGCCGGGGGTTCGCGCACGCTTCACTGGGGGCGTGCAGACAGCCGCCGCGGCGTAGCGATGTCGAGTCCGAACCCGCCCAAGCGGACGTTCCGCAGCGTGTTCTGGCAGCCGCCGCGGGCGCACGGGGACGTGATCGTCGACCGGACGGTCAGCTACCTCGAGCTGCTGTACGACCTGGTCTACGTCGTCGTCATCGGGCGGGCGTCGTTCGCGCTCGCCCGAAACGTCACCTGGCGGGGCGCGGGCGAGTTCGTCGTCGTCTTCACGATGATCTGGATGGCCTGGTTCAACGGCACCGTCTACCAGGACCTGCACGGCCGGGGCGACGGCAGGTCGCGGTTCTTCGTGTTCCTCCAGATGCTGATCCTGGCGCTGCTCGCGGTGTTCACCGCGAATGCAGCCGGGACGTCGGGACGGGCCTTCGCAATCACCTACACGGTGTTCCTGGCGGTGCTGACGTGGCTCTGGTACTCGGTGCGGCGACTCGACTCGCCGGAGTACGCGGCGGTCGCGAAGCCGTACCTCGCCGGGATGATCGCGTCCGTCGTGGTGATCGGTGCGAGCGCGGCACTCCCGACGGAGCCCCGCGTGGTGGTCTGGGCGGTGTTCGGGCTGTCGTGGATCGTCGGCGGGATCGTGCTGCAGCTGCGGATGGACCCGAGCCTGTCGGGGTTCATCGCTCAGGCGTCGCTGATCGAACGGTTCGACCTGTTCGTGATCATCGTGCTCGGCGAGGTCGTTGTCGGAGTCGTGACCGGGCTCTCGGCGGCCCCGCACGACGCGGCGGCGATCACGACCGGACTGCTCGGCCTCATGATCGGGTTCGGGTTCTGGTGGACCTACTTCGACTTCGTGGGGCGGCGGCCGTTCCGCAACGATGGCCCCGGCCGCGCGGGGTGGCTGGTCGGTCACCTGCCGATCGCGATGGCGATCACGGCGTCGGGAGCGGCGATGGTGAGCCTCATCGAACACGCGAGTGCCGGTCGGGCCCCGGCGCCGACCGCGTGGCTGCTGTCGGGCGCGGTCGCGGTGGGGCTGCTCTCGCTCATCGTGATCATCGACGCGCTCGCCGAACGCCGGACGTGGGCGACCGTGTACGACCCGCTCCGAGTCGCGCTCGTCGCCGCCGCGGGGGCCGCCCTGCTGGTGGGGTGGTTGCGGCCGCTGCCGTGGCTGCTCGTCACGGGGCTCGTGCTGATCCTCGTCGTGGTGTGGCTGATCGCCGTGTTCCGGTGGCTCCGCCTCGACGACCCCGACCTGGCGCTCCCGGGTTCCGGCTGACGGGACGGCCTGCCGCGGTTGGTGACGGCCGACCGGACGAACGGAGCATGATGGGCGGGCGTCCATCCAGGGAGGGAGGCTCGACATGCTCAGTCGGCTTCGACGCGGACTCACGTTCGCCAACGTCTGCTCGGCGCTCGCCCTCACGATCGCCCTCGGAACGGGGACCGCCTACGCGGCGGGAAGCGTGTTCTCGGAGGACATCGTGAACGGCGAGGTCAAGACGGTGGACCTCGCGAACTCGGCGGTGAAGACCGCCAAGATCGACGACGGGGCCGTCACCGGCTCGAAGATCGCCAGCAATACCATCACAGCCGCGGACATCCTGGGGGCCGACGCGAGCGGGAACGTCAACCTGAACGCGGTTCCCAACGGCCGTTGCAGCCAGGTCACGCTGTCCGTTTCGGGCGCCCAGGTGGGCCAGATCGCCGTGATCTCCACCAAGTCCCCGATACAGGGCGGGATCGTCCTGTACGCGCAGCGGGTGTCGTCCGCCGGCCACGTCGAAGCCGACATCTGCAACTTGAGCGGCACCTCGATGAGTCCCATCACGGACATGCCGGTTCGGATCATCACGTTCGGCTGATCGCTCCCATGCAACCTTGCGGGCCGTGTGTCGCGTAGAAGGCGTGTGAGGACCTCGGAACGTTCGCGGGACGAACAGTTCCGCGCCTACGTCGTCGCAGGCCGGGGGCGGCTGCTCCGCACCGCGACCATGCTCGCCTCGGGGAACGGTGACGAGGCCGAGGACCTCGTCCAGACCGTGCTGATGCGGATGTACGTGTCCTGGCCCCGGATCCGCTCGGAGACGCGGGACGCGTATGCCCGCCGGATGCTCGTGAACGCGTTCCTCGACGAGCGCCGCCGGCCGCATGCGCGCCACGAGCGCAACCAGGCCGACCTTCCCGAGGTGGCGATCGAACCGGCGCCGCCATCGGACCCGAACGACGCGGTGTTCCGCGCGCTGGCCGAGCTGCCGCCGCGGATGCGGGCCGCCGTCGTCCTCCGCCACCTCCACGACGCGAGCGTCGAAGAGACCGCGCGTGCCCTCGGCTGCAGCGAGGGCACCGTCAAGAGCCAGACCGCCCGGGGGCTCGATCACCTCCGCGCCAGGCTGGCCGAACCACGCCGGGAGACCGGCGATCACACGGAGAGGAGCAGAACATGAACGACGTCACCGATGTCCTGGACGAAGCAGCCCGTTCGGTCGAGGCCGGGCCGCCGTCGGACGAGACCGTCCGGGCCGACCTCGAGCGCGGGCGAGCAGCCCTGGCCAATCGTCGTCGCGGGCGAACGATCCGCTTGGGCGTCGCCGGATTGACCGCGGTGATCGTGGCCGGCGCGGCGGTCGTGGTGGGCAACCTCGGCCACGCGCCCGATGCGACCCCGACGCGGGCCGGCCAGCCGACCGGCGGTCACTCGAAAGCGCCGGCCGGCGGGCAGCCGACCGCACCCGCGACGGGCAGACACGCGACGAAGCCGGCGAAGGGGGCCTCGGTCCGCCTGGTCGCGTACCACGGCGATCAGCTCGAGGGGTTCGTCGTGGACCAGGTTCCGCAGGGGTGGTTCCTGCAGGGGTCGAACACGTTCCGGCTGACCATCGCGCCCGACGGCGACACGAGCTCTCCGGACGGTTTCGAGGGCAAGCTGGTCGTGATGCTGCAGTCCTCGAGCATCCCCAAGAAGCTGCCGAACGGCGATCCGGTCCAGGTCAACGGCCACGACGGCGTCATCAGCCACGGACCGCCCGCGGATCTGCTCACCTACGTGGA
>DATLUW010000848.1:0-7212 GCA_035577825.1 Actinomycetota bacterium
AGCCGACCGTCATCGCCCTGAACACCCGCTCCGGCGACGTGCTCGCGATGGGCGACGAGGCCTGGGAGATGATCGGCCGAACCCCCGGGAACGTCGTCGCCATGCGCCCGCTGCGCCACGGCGCGATCACCGACTTCGACATCACCCAGCACATGATCCGGCTGATCCTGCGGCGGGTCGGCGTGGGGCGGTTCCCCAAGCCCCGGGTGCTGATCTGCGTCCCGAGCGCCATCACCGAGGTCGAACGCCGCGCCGTGAAGGAGGCCGCCGAGATGGCCGGCGCCCGCGACGTCGCGCTCGTCGAGGAGCCGCTCGCGGCCGCCATCGGCGCGAACCTCCCCGTCCACGAGCCGATCGGCAACCTCATCGTCGACATCGGTGGGGGCACGTCCGAGATGGCCGTCGTGTCGATGGGCGGCATCGTCGCCGGGAAGGCCGTGCGGGTCGGCGGGTTCGACATGGACGCCGCCGTCCAGGCGCATGTCCGCAAGGTGTACGGGATCGCGGTGGGGGAGCGCACCGCGGAGCAGATCAAGATGGCGATCGGTTCTGCCTACCCCACGGCCGGCATCCCGACCGCGCGCGTCCGGGGCCGCGAGCTCTCCACCGGCATGCCGAAGGCCGTCGAGGTCACCGAGGAGGAGGTCCGGGAGGCGCTCGCCGAGCCGGTTCGCCTGATCATGGAGGCCACGCGCGACTCGCTGTCCGAGGCGCCCCCGGAGCTCGCCCACGACGTGCTCGAGACCGGGATGTTCCTCACGGGCGGGGGCTCGCTGCTGAAGGGCATGCAGGTCCGGCTGGCCCGGGAGTGCGAGGTGCCGGTGCACGTGACCGAGGCGCCGCTCGAGACGGTCGTGCTCGGCGCGGGGCGCATGCTCGACCACTTCAGCCAGTACAAGTCGTCGTTCCTGTTCACGCAGGGCGCGTAAGCGCAGCCCACGCCGGCCCTATCCGCCGGTGGCGAATCGCTTCAGCATCTCGCCGGCCCACTTGCCCAGCTCGTAGATCCCGGCTGCGATGACCGCGGCGGCGATGGTCAGCAGCACCGCGAGCAGCATCACCCGGAGGATCCGCAGCCACCACGGCCGGTGCAGCGGCGGTTCGAGCAGGGCTGCGAGCCCCGAGTCCGTGGGCTCCACTGGCACGGGCATCCCGCCCTGGCCGAACCCGGCTGCTCGCGGCGGGTGCTTGAGCGTCGTGCCGCCGGCGGCCGCCGCGGCGTCCCGCCGGACCAGCAGGAGCGACGTCGCGGCGGCGACGAGGAGCGGCGCGAGGATCACGAGCAGGAACACGTCATCACTGTAGATCGGCCCATTCGATTCTCAGGTTGATTCCGTACGATCGTTCTTCCGTGTCACGACGCACGTTCGCCCTCGTCCCGATCGCCGCCCTCCTGGTGGCGCTGCTCGCGGTGCCCCTGCCGTACCAGTCGGAGGGGCCCGGCCCCGCGCTCGAGGTCGAGCCGCTGATCCACGTGCACGGCCCGCAGCTGTACCAGTCCGACGGGAAGTTCGTGCTCACGTCGGTGTCGTTCCTGCCGCTCACGGTGTTCGGCCTGATCAAGGCGGCGGCCGATCCCAACACGTCGGTGATTCCCGACTCCGCGCTGGTGTTCCCGGGGGAGACGCAGCAGCATGCGGACCAGCGGGCGATCTCCGACATGGACGAGAGCAAGATCAACGCCACCTACGTCGTGCTCAGCAAGCTGGAGAACTACCCGAAGGAGCACGGCGCCGGCGTCCTGGTCGAGGCGGTCGGCTCCGGGTGTCCTGCCGACGGCCGGTTCTTCCCCGGCGACCTGATCCAGCGCGTGAACGGCGCCGAGATTCCCGACGAGCGGACCTTCCAGAAGACGCTCGACGGGATCCCCGCGGGCAAGCCGGTCACGATGCGGGTGACGGCCGGTGGCCAGACCACCGACGTGACGCTCACCCGGGGGCCGTGCCAGGGCTCGAAGAAGCCGCTCATCGGGATCAGCACCGTCCCGAACTTCCCGTTCGACGTGACCATGTCCTCGGAGAACATCGGCGGGCCGTCCGCCGGGACGATGTGGGCGCTCGGGCTGTACGACCTGCTGACGCCGGGCGACCTGGCGAAGGGGCGCATCGTCGCCGGGACCGGCACCATCGACCTCGACGGGAACGTCGGACCGATCGGCGGCGTGCAGGACAAGATCCGGGCGGCGAAGGGGGAGGGGGCCGACGTGTTCCTGGTCCCCGACGCCAACTACGCCGACGCGGCCAAGGTGGCCGGCGACCTGCAGCTGGTCAAGATCTCAACGTTCCAGGACGCCCTCGAGTACCTGCAGCGGGGCGCCTGACCCGGCGCCGCACCGGCGCCCGACCGGCCCGTTCGACCCCCCCGGGGAAACGGGACCCCGGTGATAGTCTTGCCCGGCCCGGCCCCGGTGGCCGGCGGGGAGTAGCGACGAGTGGCCCAACGCATCGTGACGCGACGCCGACGCTGGATCCTGATCGTCGCGGCCTTGATCGTGCTCCTCGTCCTGACCCTGAACATCCTGTCGGGCTTCTACATCGACCTGCTGTGGTTCAAGGAGGTCGGGTTCCAGAGCGTCTTCTGGACCGTGTTCTGGTCGAAGGTCGCGCTGGGGTTCCTGTTCGGGCTGCTGTTCTTCGTGCTGCTGTACGCGAACCTGCTGATCGTGCGGCGGCTGGTCCCGCCGTTCCGGGCGTTCACGCCCGAGCAGGAGGTCGTTGAGCGCTACCGCGTGGCCATCGAGCCGTACGCGAAGTGGATCCTGCCCGGGGTGTCGCTCGTCATCGCGATCTTCGTGGGGATCGGCGCGTCGTCGCAGTGGCAGACGTTCCAGATGTGGCGGCACGCCGGCGCGGTGTCGTTCGACAAGACCGACCCCGTCTACCACCGGGACATCGGGTTCTACGTGTTCCGGCTGCCGTTCCTGCACTTCGTCCAGGGCTGGCTGTTCTCGGCGCTCGTCGGGGTCATCGTCCTCGTCGCCATCGCGCACTACCTGTGGGGCGGCATCCGGCTGCAGGCCACCACCGAGCGCGTCACGCCGCAGGTGAAGGTCCACCTGTCCGTGCTGCTCGGGCTGCTCATGCTCGTGAAGGCCTGGGGGTACTACCTGGGGAAGTTCGATCTGCTGTTCAGCCATCGCGGCGTGGTCGAGGGCGCGTCGTACACGGACATCCACGCGCAGAAGCCGGCGCTGTTCTTCCTGACCTGGGCGGCCGTCATCTGCGCGATCGTGTTCTTCGTCAACATCCGGTTCCGGGGCTGGGCCGCGCCCGCCGTCGCGATCGGGCTGCTCGCGGTGGTCGCCGTGATCGTCGGTGCGATCATCCCGGCAGCCGTCCAGCGGCTGTCGGTGGCGCCGCAGGAGCTCCAGCGGGAGCGTCTCTACATCGCCCGCGACATCGAGTTCACCCGCGACGCGTTCGACTTATCGACGATCGCCCACGCCGACGTCAGTCCGTCCCCGGACCTCACGTCGCAGGAGGTGGCCGACAACTCGGCCACGGTGCAGAACATCCGGCTGTGGGACCAGTTCAGCCTGCAGGACAACTACGACGCCCTGCAGCGGATCCGCAGCTTCTACGAGTTCAACGACGTCGACGTCGACCGTTACCAGGTGAGCGGCGACCAGCGGGTGGTCATGATCTCCGCGCGCGAGGTCAGCCAGGACGGCATCCCCACGGGCGGCAAGACGTGGCAGAACGAGCACCTCGTGTACACGCACGGGTTCGGTGCGGTCGCGAGCCAGGTGAACTCGGCCACGTCCCAGGGCCAGCCGGTGTTCCTGGTGCAGAACATCCCCCCGCAGACCGACCAACCCGACTTCCGGATGGTCGGGAACGGCCAGCGCGTGTACTTCGGCGAACGATCCGACGTCCCGTACGTCGTCGTGAACACCGGCCAGCAGGAGCTCGACTACCAGTCGGACACGCGACAGGTGAACTCGCCGCCGTACATCGGGTCGGGGGGCATCACGGTGGGCGGGATCCTCGGCAAGCTGCTGTTCGCGTGGCGGTTCAAGGACGTGAACCTGCTGATCTCCGGCCTCATCCACAACGACAGCCGGATGTTGATCAACCGCTCCTTGAACGAGCGGATCCCGAAGCCGGCGCCGTTCCTGAAATACGACGGCGACCCGTACGCGGCGATCGTGGACGGCCAGCTCGTCTGGATCCAGGACGCCTACACGACCACCAACCTGTACCCGTACTCGCAGAGCGTCGCGCTCGGCCAGTCCTCGAACGGCCACCTCGCCGGCACCGCGAACTACATCCGGAACTCGGTGAAGGTGGTCGTGAACGCGTACTCGGGGCGCATGACCTACTACGTCAGCGACCCGAACGACCCGATCGTCCAGTTGTGGGAGCAGGTGTTCCCGGACCTGTTCACGCCGCTCACCGACGCGCCGGCTGACCTCGTCGCGCACTTCCGGTACCCGGAGGACCTGTTCCAGATCCAGGCCCGGCAGTACGCGAACTACCACGTCACCAACCCGCAGGTGTTCTATGGCAAGCAGGACTTCTGGCAGTTGCCCGGCGACCCCAGCATCCAGCCGTGTCTTCGCAGCGGGCCGACCGCCGCGAGAGGCTGCGTGCCCCAGGGCGCCGCCCAGCCGGACCTCCGGCCCTACTACGTGCAGATGCTCACCCCGGGCGGGACCACCGAGCAGTTCCAGTTGATTCTGCCGTTCACGCCCGCCAACCGGACGAACATGGTCGCCTGGATGGCCGCCGGGTCCGACCCGGCCAACTACGGCAAGCTCGTCAGCTTCGAGTTCCCCTCAGGAGAGAACATCAGCGGGCCGTTACAGGTGTTCAACCAGATCAACTCGGACCCGGACTTCTCCGCCCAACGGACCCTGCTGTCGCGCGGCGGGTCGCATATCGTGTTCGGGAACTTCCTCGTCATCCCCATCTCCCGGGGGTTCCTCTATGTTCTGCCCGTCTACGTCCAGGGCCAGGGGGACCAGTCGTTCCCCGAGCTGAAACGCGTGGTGGTGGTGCACGGGAACATCGTCGGGCTGGGCGACTCGCTCGACGCGGCGCTGGCCGACTCGTTCAACCAGGCGCCTCCGCCGCCGCCGAACAACGGCGGCACGGGCGGCGGCACCGTGAACGAGCAGGTCAAGGCCCTGATCGCCGACGCGAACCACCACTTCCAGCTGGCCGACGCCGCGCTCCGGGCCGGCGACCTCGGGACCTACCAGACCGAGATCGCCGCGGCCGAGCAGGACATCCAGCAGGCCAAGGCCCTAATGAGCGGCACGCCGACCCCCTCGCCGTCGCCGTCAGGGACTCCATCGCCCGGTTCGACCAGCGCACCGCCGACCTCGGCGCCCGTGGGGATCAGCGGGCCGACGACGACCGGCACCTGACCCGCGCTCCTAGCTTGGCTCCCTTTCTCGCGGGATGGTTCACTGTGCGACTCGGGAGCGCCCGCGCGTGTGACGCGGGCGCGTGGGGAGAGGCCGTTCACGGTGGGGAAGCGCAGGTGGAAGGGCAGGGCGGCGGCCGCCGGGCTGCTCGTGGTCGGGGCGCTCGTCGTCCTGCCGGCGACCCCCGCCGCCGCCTCCCCGTGTGACGCCGGCACCCGGACGATCTTCTGGACCGGGGGGGGCCGGACGAACACGTGGTTCGACCGGCTCAACTGGCGGGTGGTCGCGACGGGCGGCCCGGGCCTTCCGGGGGCGGCCGACAACGTCTGCATCCCGAACCAGTCGCCGAACATCACCGTCACCTACGACGCCAACAACGCGACGCAGATCCGGAGCATCGAGGCCCACGAGGCGCTCGACATCTCCCTCGGCAGCCTCACGATCAACGACGCCACCCAGCCCTCCACGCTCCCGAAGCTCACCGTCGACGGCGGCGGGCTCGGCGGCGCGGCCGGCATCGGCGTCGGTGCCTCGCTCGACTTCTCCACCGGGACCATCGGCGGCACCGGCCTGCTCACGATCGGCCAGAACGCCTCGATGACGATCGGGGGGGCCGGCGCGAAGGTCCTCACCCGGGACGTCACGGTGCAGGGCGCGCTGCACTGGACCGGCGGCGACGTGGGCACCGGCCAGGGGGCGGTGTTCAGCAACGCGGGGAAGTTCGACGTGAACCTCGGTGCGAACTCGTCGTTCCTGTTCAACCAGGGCGGCGGCGCGCCATCGATCGTCAACGCCGGCGCGTTCACGAAGGGGGGTGGCACCGGCACCGCGACGTTTCAGGGCGCGCTCGACAACCAGGGAACCCTGGCCCTGTCGACCAGCACGCTGAGCGTCGATTCGCTGACGAACCAGGCCAACGGAGCTGTGACGGTGGGGAGCGGCACCCTGCTCGACGTCGCCGGAACCCTCGACCAGGCGGGCTCGGTCGTGCTGCCGGGGAAGTCGACGATCGCGGCCGGGACCTACCACCAGACGGCGGGGTCGACGGCGCTCCAGAGCACGAGCTCCGCGGTGCACTCCGCGCCCGGCGCGTTCACGCTGGACGGCGGGACCCTGGACGGCGTCGGCAGGGTCGACGCGGCGCTGGTGGTGAACGGCGGCACGGTCGCCCCCGGGCTGTCGCCGGGGATCCTCCAGGGGACCGGGTCGTACACGCAGAACGGCGGCACGCTCCAGATCGAGATCGCCGGTGCTTCGCCGGGCTCCGGCTACGATCGGCTGTCGCTCGGCGCGGGCGCGACGCTCGGCGGCACACTCGCGATCGACACCGCGGCCGGGTTCACCCCATCGGTCGGCGACTCGTTCGGGATCCTCACCGCGTCGTCGGTGACCGGGTCGTTCGGCTCGGTCACGGGCGGGACGCTCGCCGGTGGGGCGTTCTACGACGTCCGATCGAACGGCGGTGCGGTGACCCTCGTCGTCGTGAAGCCGGCTGTCTCCGTGGGGAACGTGACGGTCGCCGAGGGGAACTCCGGCTCGAACCCGGCGAGCTTCCCGCTGACGCTCAGCCGGTCGAGCGCGGCCACGGTCACCGTCACCGTGAAGACGGTGAACGGGACGGCCACGGCGCCGTCCGACTACACGGCGACGACGAAGACCGTGACCTTCCCGCCCGGCACGACGTCGGCGACGGCGACCGTGCCGGTCAACGGTGACACCACCGTCGAGAAGGACGAGACCTTCTCGCTGACCGTCACCGGCGTGACGAACGCGACGGTGGCCGACGGCACCGGCGTGGCCACGATCACGAACGACGACACCAAGCCGCCGCCCACGACCCC
>DATLUW010000849.1:0-3497 GCA_035577825.1 Actinomycetota bacterium
GTGTCCGACATCCGTGCCTCCCTACGACCAACGCCCCCGCCCTCGGCATGAGGACGGGGGCGTTGTGCTCAACTTGCCTGGGTGGATCAGGTGCCGTCGCCCTCGGAGCAGACGAAGCCCACCCGCAGCGGGTCGGTGACGACCGCGTTGACGAAGTGCCGGATACGGATCTCGATGTCGTCGGTGTCGAACGATCCTTCAAGCGGGGCGATGTCGCCGCCGCCCGGGAACGCCTGACCGGCGTCGGACTTGATCCGAAGCTCCGGGGTCTCGTCGCCGAGCTTGAAGACCTCGGCGATGGCGGTGCGGTCGGAGCCGTTCCCGTTGGCCGGGACCAGAGCCCACATCGTCGCCTTGTACGTCGCAGAGCTGGAGATGACCGGGATGTACGGGTTGACGACGACCTCGATCGCGCTGCCGAGCGTGTTGTTCACGAACAGCTTGCTGCCGTCCGTGCCGGTCATCTCGACCTGCGTGGTGTTCACGATATTGCGAGCGATCAGCTCCAGGATCCGGGGAACCAGCAGCGCCCACTTCGTGATCACGTTGACGCGGGTCGGGTCGGGGGAGAGCCCGGCCTGGGCCAGCGCCGCCTGCAGCGAGTTGAACGACAGCGGAGCGTTGATCGCGGTGCCGAACTGGGTGCTGGCCTGCAGGTGGTGCGCAGCGTCCCACACGTCGGTGCGGAAGCCGTTGACGTCGAGCAGGGCGGCGGTGGCCGCCAGGTCCTCGGTCCGCTTCGCGATGGTGTTCAGCGCGGTCGGCAGGTTGCTGATGACGCCCCAGTTGTCGGACTGGAACGCCTCCCAGGTGAAGGCGAGTCGCGCACCCAGCTTGTAGGTCCAGATGGACGACTGCGATCCGGTGAAGGCGACGGCCGGGTACGGCGTGCCTTCAGGAACCCTGGGCAGGGCACCGGGCAGGGTCGGCGCGCCACCGTTGACGGTGGGCAGGTTCGACATGTCCGCGACCAGGTCGATGAAGTTCTGCTTCATCAGGTTGGGCACGGTCTGCCGACTCGCCCACGCGGGCCAGAGCGCCGGAGTGGTCGTGTACTTCGCCAGCGTGATGGCGTTGACCGCCTGCTGGAACAGCGCCGGGAAGTCGGAGGTGGTGAAAGCCTCCCGTGCGTACTCGGGGTACATGGCTGCTTCCCGCAGCACCCGGCGGGCCTTGTTGTTCCCTCCCTCGGTCGCGTCGTTGAAGACGAAGATCGCCTTCTTGACCCGAGGGTCCAGGACGGAGACGTCGATGCTCATCGTGTGGCTTCCTTCCTGGTTTACGGGAGCGCCGCGCCGGTGATGCGCACCGGCTTGACAGCGAGCTTGAGGTTGGATCCGGCCGACGACGGCTCCATCAGGATGCCGTAGAGGAACTTGCCGGTGGCCGTCGCCCCGACGGTCAGCGTGACCGCAGTGTTCGAGCCGGAGACCGCCGCGAGGACGGAGTCGCCGATCTTGGCGGTGCCGGTGACCGTGACGCTCAGCCGGTGGACACCGTCCAGCTTGACGGTGATGTAGCCGGGGGCGTTCGAGTTGATGAGGCCGGTGGCCGCACCATCCGTGGCCTCCGACGTGGTCTGGGCCACGCCCACCAGCGAACCGATCTTGACCGGGTCACCGGTGTTGACGGTGCCCGTGGTCGGCCCGAGGGAGTAGACGTCCGCAGGACCGTTCTCCGGGAAGATTTCGTTCAGTGCCATGTCCGGGTCTCCTTACTTGCCCGAGAGGATCTTGTTGAGAGCGTCGTCCGTGACCTCGAACGAATAGCTCCCGATGGACTCCCGGACGGAGCCTTCGCCCGTGCGGACGACCGGCTGAGGAGCGCCGATCCGCAGGGGCGGGGTCTTCCCACCGGACTCTGCGACGACCGCGTCGCGCTTCGCCTTGATGGCCTCGACCGCCTCTTCGGCGGACTGGCCCTTCTCGATGAGCGCGGTGACGTCGGGGTACAGCGCCTTCGGCAGACCGGACTCGGCCAGCGTGGTCGCCAGGGTGACGGCGTCCAGCGGCTGGGGCTCGTCCTTCTTGGCCTTCTCGGCCTCGGCGGCGTCGTGGGCGGCGATGGCCGCCGTGTTCGCCTCCACCGCGCTGGTGTGCTTGGACAGGGCGTCGGTGAGAGCCGCAGCCTGCTCGGCCGTGAGTTCGGCCATGATCCTTGCCTCCTTCGGCCGACCACCAGGGCCGGACATTTGTACGGGGAACGACGAGCGAGCACTCTCGATAGCCGAGATGATAGCGCCTCCGGCACCTGCCTTGGTGACCAAGTCGACCGAATATCCCTGGACGAGCCCGGTCATGACCCGGCCCTCGCGCCCATCGGCCTTGCCCCACTGGCCGGTGGCCGATGCGCGGATCGAGACGCCGATGTGCTTGCCGATGCTGGCGACGAGCGGCTTGAACTGCTCCATGACGCGCATCTTGCCGACGAGCGCCTTGGAGTTCGGGTCGTAGACGGGGTCACCTTCGAGCACACCGGCCAGGTCGCGGATGGACCGCTCGGGGCGCTCGATCTCCTCCGACTCGGTCGGGTGGTCGATGTACATGTGCGTGCCCGACGGCCAGGTGCGGGCGCCATCGGCTTCGATGACCTTCGCGGGCCAGTAGCCCGAGGACCCCCACACGTCACCCTTGATGATCTGGACGGTGTACAGGCTGGGCAGTGCGCCGGTCGCGGCTTCGGCTTCGGAGACGGGGACGGCCTCAGTGATCGAGGACCCAAGGGCCTCGGTGATCACCAGAGTCTCGGACATCTGTCCTCTTCGTCAACATGTGCCAAGCGGGTTGTGGTCAAGATAGCATGTCCCGCCCAAGACACAAGATCAACGGCCTAAGTCGACCCCTGGCTCTTCCGCATCTCATGATCACCGTCGGCGAGCGCGCCCCCGGCGGTCCGCTGATCGGGCGGCCCGGTGGCCGTGTCGTTCGGTGTCTGTTGCGGCGGCGTGCCCGGGTTGGCGGCCTGCGGCGAGGCGTACGCCTTCCACTCGCCGGGGTCGGGCAGGCCCGCCCTCGGGTCGATGCCGTAGCTCCGCAGCGCCTTGACGATCAGGTCGCGGACCTCGGACGGGAAGAGCACACCAGCGGAGGCCGCCGTGACGATCGCCTGGATGACGCGGTGCAGCGGCGCGGCCTGGATCGGCGGGAAGACGATCTTCGCGGTCCGGGCGCCGAGATAGGCGAACATGCGTACGAGACCTTCCGACCACTGCTGCTGCCGGAACTGCATCGCCTTGACAGTGGGCACGTCCAGGTCGGCCGCCTCGCCCTGATCGCTCTCGGCCAGGATCACATTCAGCGGCAGGTCGAGCGCGGCGGCGACCATCGCGGCGAGCGGGCGCCCGGCGCTGAAGTCGACCGAGGCTCCGGCCTTGTTGACGGCGGCCAGGTCCAGCCCGGCACTCATGACGGCGGTCGCGCCGGTGTCGGTGCGGTTGCCCATCGCGTCGGCGGTCTGCGGCACGGCGACCTTGATCGCCGCCTTCTTGGCCCCGGCCC
>DATLUW010000850.1:0-3253 GCA_035577825.1 Actinomycetota bacterium
CGACCATGCCGCTCCCCCCTTTCGAGGGCGACCCTAGCCCGACCCACCGACACGAACCCGAAGACGGATTCCGACCGGCGGCTTCGCCTGGCGAGCAGCCAGCGAGCAGCCACCCGGACGGCCGCCGGTAGACTGCGACGCGTCCATGGACGAGACGTTCGAAGCCGCGGCCGGCCTGGTGGCCGTCGACACGAAGATGATGGGGCGGTACCGGATGACGTCGGCGTATCTGGTCCGGGCCGACGAGCCCGCACTGATCGAGACCGGCCCGACGACCTCCGCGGACGCGGTCACGGCAGGCCTCGAGTCCCTCGGGCTCTCGGCGGGCGACCTGGCGCACATCGTCGTGACCCACATCCACCTGGACCACGCGGGCGGCGCGGGGACGATCGCAGACCGGTTCCCGTCCGCCACGGTCTGGGTGCACGAACGGGGCGCCCGCCACCTCGCCGACCCTTCACGTCTGTGGTCGAGCGCGGCGCAGGTCTACGGCGGGGAGCATCGGCTGGTCGAGATGTTCGGGCCGATGCAGCCGATCGACTCGGGTCGCATCCGGGCCGTCGCCGAGGGCGACCGGATCGAGCTCGGCAACCGTTCGCTGGACGTCATGTACACGCCGGGCCACGCCTCGCACCACGTGAGCCTCGTCGACTCCGGAAGCGGCGCCCTGTTCACCGGCGACGCGTTGGGGATCCACTTCCCGGACGTGGGCGTCCTTCGTCCGGCCACCCCGCCGCCCGACATCGACGTCGAGCTCGCCGTCGACAGCATCGAACGCATCCGGGCCCGGACGGAGAGCGCGCTCATGTTCAGCCACTTCGGGCCGGTGCGGGAGGTCGACGAGCTGTGCGGCATCGCGGCCGACCGCATCCGCCTGTGGGCCGGCATCGTCCGCGATGCGATGGACGAGACCGACGACCTCGACCGCATCGCGGAGATCCTGGCGAGCCGAACCGCGGCCGAGTTCGACGAGGCGGGCGCGAGCGACGAGGCCCGGGAGCGCTACGAGGCCCTGTCGAGCACGAGGAACAACGCCGCCGGCCTCGTCCGGTACTGGACCAAGCGCCGCGAACGCGAACAGGCGGCCGAGCCCCCGGCGCCCTCGGGTTCCTGACGCCCGCGACCGCCGGGCGGTCGGGTCAGGAGAGCTCCGCGAGCCGCTCGGCCGCGTCGAACGCGGTGGGATCGTGCCGCGTGATCCGGCGGAACTCCCGCGCCGCCTCCTCGCGCCGGCCCGACCGGGCGAACAGGTCCCCGGTCACGTACCAGACGCGGAGATCCTGGTCGCGGCCGACGTCCGCGCGGTTGGAGAGGCGCCGCAGCAGGGCGAGCCCCTCGTCGAACTTCCCCAGGTCCGCCAGCGCGGAGGCGCCGACGATCACCGCCTCGGCCTTGGCGTCGGCCGGGATGGGCGCCCGGAGCGCCTCCTCAGCGAGCGGAACCGCCTTCTCCGGACTGCCGAGCGCGCGGTAGGCGTCGGCCACGATGTGGTTCTCGTCCTTCCGGCCGGTCATGCGTCGGTAGGCCTGCATCTCCCGCAGCGCGTCGCGCCATTCCTCCGCGCCGTAGTGGGCGAGCGCGAGCACCTCGCGAACGGCCCCGGAGCGGGGCGCCGCGGCCTTGGCCTTCGTCGCCTCCTTCACGGCCTGCCTGGGGTCACCTCGCCCGAGCAGCTCGACCGCGCGCTCGAGATGGCCGATCGCCTCCTGGGCCTGCTGGGGCCGGGCGGTCTGCCGGACGTCGTCCACGAGGTCGCGGGGCAGCGGGGCGCTGCGGCGCGGCGTTCCGTGTGCCGACTTCCCGTGGCGGGGCTGGAGCGCTCGAGGCATGCTCTGCAGCCTAGCGGCCGCGACGGCCGGCGAACGGGGCTGCCGGCCCGGAAACGCAGGAAGCCGCCCGAAGGCGGCTTCCTGCCGAGAAGTCTCGGCGGCGACCTACTCTCCCACCCCGTCTCCAGGGCAGTACCATCGGCGCTGGAGGGCTTAACTTCCGGGTTCGGAATGGGACCGGGTGTCTCCCCTCCGCTATGGCCACCGAAACGGTGGTTCCGCCGCCTTGAATCCGTCGCCATTGCCGGCCACGAAACGTCCACAGGCGGCGGACGTTTGTCCAAAGAGCGCGAGCGTTCCTCAGGCGATCACCTGATGAACTCGATAGCGAGCGCGAACATCGAAAGTCAAGTCCTCGGCCTATTAGTACCGGTCGGCTCAATGTGTTACCACGCTTACACCTCCGGCCTATCAACCTCGTAGTCTGCGAGGGGCCTTACCTGGTTGACCCAGTGGGAGATCTCATCTTGGGGCGAGCTTCGCACTTAGATGCTTTCAGCGCTTATCCCTGCCGCACGTGGCTAACCAGCCGTGCCGCTGGCGCGACAACTGGCACACCAGAGGTGCGTCCGCCCCGGTCCTCTCGTACTAGGGGCAGCTCCCCTCAAATCTCCTACGCCCACGACGGATAGGGACCGAACTGTCTCACGACGTTCTAAACCCAGCTCGCGTACCGCTTTAACGGGCGAACAGCCCGACCCTTGGGACCTGCTCCAGCCCCAGGATGCGACGAGCCGACATCGAGGTGCCAAACCGTTCCGTCGATATGGACTCTTGGGAACGATCAGCCTGTTATCCCCGGGGTACCTTTTAGCCGTTGAGCGACGACCCTACCACTAGGAGTCGTCGGATCACTAGCCCCTGCTTTCGCACCTGCTCGACCCGTCGGTCTCGCAGTCAAGCTCCCTTGTGCGCTTACACTCGACAGCCGATTGCCAACCGGCTTGAGGGAACCTTTGGGCGCCTCCGTTACCTTTTAGGAGGCAACCGCCCCAGTTAAACTGCCCACCAGGCGCTGTCCCCGATCCGGATCACGGACCAGGGTTAGAGGCCCAACACACGAAGAGCGGTATTTCAAGGTTGGCTCCACCCGAACCGGAGTCCGGGCTTCAAAGCCTCCCGCCTATCCTACGCAACGTCTGCCGAAC
Organism: Actinomycetota bacterium; assembly: GCA_035577825.1. GTDB lineage: Bacteria > Actinomycetota > UBA4738 > UBA4738 > JACQTL01 > DATBHM01. The sequence continues at coordinate 2,978 of DATLUW010000850.1, forward strand.
CTCAACACCAAGCTGCAGTAAAGGTCCCGGGGTCTTTCCGTCCTGTCGCGGGAAACGAGCATCTTTACTCGTAGTGCAATTTCGCCGAGTCCGTGGTTGAGACAGCGCCCAAATCGTTACGCCATTCGTGCAGATCGGAACTTACCCGACAAGGAATTTCGCTACCTTAAGACCGTTATAGTTACGACCGCCGTTTACTAGCGCTTAGATTCGGAACTTCGGCGCAACCCGAAAACTGCACCTGACCCCTCCTCTTAACGTTCCAACACCGGGCAA
>DATLUW010000851.1:0-4041 GCA_035577825.1 Actinomycetota bacterium
CCACGTTCGGGTTCTGGTCGCCCGTCGCCTGGCCGATGTCGAGGAGATCGACGGCCGGCGGGCTCACCTGCGTGTTGTCCTGCAGGCGACATGCGGCGCCCTGATCGACCGCCTCCTTCCACTGGCGCACCCAGCCGTCCATCAGGCGCGTCTTCGCGGCGGCGATGGCGTTCACCGTCTCGTCGATCGCGAGGTAGTGGTCGTAGACCTGCTTGCCGTAGTTCTCGTTGTTCCCCTTCTCGTAGGTCATCCCCGCGGCGCCCATCAGCAGGGACGGCACGGTGTCGCCGTATTCGGGGACGAACAGGTCGTAGGTGTTGTAGTTGCGGTACTGCGCCGACTGATCGTTGAACCGATGCTGGATGCTCGGCCCGATCGTGTCGTTGATGATGCCGAGCGCGAAGTGCGAGATCTCGTGCAACGCCGCGTCCTCGTTCGGCGGGAAGAAGTAGCCCGACGACTGCTGGTGCGCATCGATGAAGAACAGGCCGGGGTACTGGACGGCGTCGTCGAACAGCACCGCGTTCTCCGGCATCTGGATCGTCGCCCGGTCGCGGTTCGGGTCGAAGCTCCAGGCCGTCGTGCGGGCGTTGTGGTCGCGGTCGTCGGGCGCAGTGACCGGCTGGATGAAGACGTCGAGGTTGGCCAGCCGCTGGGCATTCGCGCAGTCGGTGCGCGCGGTCAGGTCGTACAGCTCCTTGACCGAGGCCTCGCCGCCCGCCGGTTCGTTGCCGTGCGGCGTGCCGGTGATCCAGCCGAACGCCGGGCGCTCGCCGACCTGCGAGAGGGCGTCCGCCTGCGAGGTCGTGCCGTCGATCACGCCTCGCCAGAAGGCTCCATCGTTCCGGCCGGCGTCGAGGTTGGCGATATTGTCGGGCGTCCCGACGACGATGATCGACATCGGCACGCCGAGGACGCTCGTCCCGGCCGAGTAGACCTTGACCGCGACACGCTGCCCCGTGGTGCCCGGGTTCGCAGCGATCGCGTTCTTCACCGCCTGCAGGTAGTCCATCAGCTGGCCGGTCTTCTTGGCGGAGGGCGTCGCTCCGGAGAGGCCGTCGCCGGTCGCCGGGCCGCCCAGGACGGAGCCGAAGAACGCGTCGTAGGTCGGGATGTTCGGGTCGAGCTGCATCCCGTTCGTGCAGCCCGCCGGGTCGACCGTGGCGATCGGCGCGTCGGCGATCGGGAACTCACCGCCGACCTCGTCGGACTGCGTGCTTGAGCGATACGGGCAGAAGGCAACCGAGTCCGAGTCGGAAACGCCGGCGGGGCAGGCCGCGTTCGGGACCGGGCTGCCGTTGACCGGGTTCTCCGGGAGCGGAGGGTTGTACGTCGTCGCCGAGGGCGCGGTGGTGTTCGACCAGACCGCCGGGCCCGGAGTCGGCAGGGTCACGGCACCGGTCCGCAGGCCCCACCAGTCGTCCTGCGCCTGGACGGGCACAGCGGTGTTGTTCGCGAGGCCGTTGGACGTGGTGTTCAACACGCCGAAGGCGTTGTCGACGATGTTGCTGCGGCTGATCGAGGACGTCGCGGCGCCGACGAGCCGCACCCCGGCCCCCAGTCGGAGGCTGGCGTTGTTCTCGGCGTGGTTCCCGAGGGGGAACGGGTCGTTGTTCGGAGTGGGTGCGAAGACGCTCGGGACGGGCGCGCCCTGGCCGTGCACGAGGTTCGAGGAGACCGTGTCGTCGACCATCTCGACCGACGCGCCGGCCGTCACGCGTACCCCGTCCTGACCGAAGAGCGGCCCCGTCTGGAGCGGCAGCGGCGGCGGGATCGGGCTCGATCCGCCCGATGCCTGACAGTTGCCGTCGATCACCGTCGGGCCGCCGGCATTCGGATCGTTGTAGTTCTGGCACGAGTTCCGGCCGGCGATCTGGTCGCTCGTGAGGATCGCGTGGATCGGCACCCCGGACGCCTGCAGCGAGGCCGGGGAGGTGCCCGAGGGCGAGTAGTCACCCGTCGCTGCGTCGACGAGCACGCCGATCGAGTTGTAGCGCTCGACGCGCGTGTGGTCGATCGTGATCGTCCGCTGCGCGATCGGCGACTGGTTCCCGCTCGCCGGAGGCCGAACGCGCGTCACGGCGGCGACGCCGATGCCGAACGCATCGTTGCGGAAGCCGCCGGGAACCGTGTAGCCGTTGGCGCTCTCGTCGATGTCCAGCCCCGTTACCAGCGAGCGCTCGACCGAGCCCTGGGCGTCGAGGAAGACGATGCCGGCCGTCGCGTCGACGCCGTTCGCGTCGACCGTGACACCGGTGATGTGCACCGTGATCGGCGCAGTCTTGTCGCCCCTGGCGAGGATGATCACGCCCTTGCCGTTCCGGATGTCCGGGTCGGATTCGGCGATCCGGTTGTCCTTGGTCTGCTTCGGCTCGATCGTGACCTGGTCGGCACCGGCGCCGCGGATCGTGAGGTTCTTCGTGATCGTGAGGGCGTTGCTGCCGACCGCGCCCGGACCTTCAGCGTACGTGCCCGGGCAGACGACGATGGTGTCACCGTCGTGCGCGGCACCGATCGCATCGCGGATGCGCGTGTAGTCCGCGGCGGGACACTCGACGCTGTTGTCGTCGACGGTGATCGTTGTCGTCGAGGACGCCGCGGGGAGGGGTCTCGCGTCCGCCGTGGCCTGCGTGCCCGCCACGAGCGCCAACGCTGCGAGCAGCGCAGTGCACCCTTTCCGTCCCATCCCCGACCTCCTTGTCGCCCAGGATGCGGTGCAGTGACATGACGTGCTAACGCCTCGTCACTGCGACGTCAAACCGGGAGGTCGGAGTGGCACTGCAATCGCTCCCGAGACCGAAGACCTTCAGCCGTCCCATTGGCCCGGTGATGAGGTTGTGGCCGCTTGCTCGGTTCAGGAGTTCCACCGCCTCGTCGCGGCCGATGCGACTCGATGAAGGCAGCTGCCGCCGGAACAGGATGGGGGCCGCCCGAAGGGCGGCCCCCATTGCTGCCGTGGAACGGTTGTTACGGAGTCAGCTTGCTGATCCGGGTCGACCAGTTGGCGAGCGCGGTGCGCGCCCCCGGGCCATGGCTGGCTCCGCCGCAGGTTCCGAGCAGGTTGTCCCCGGAACCGCCGGCGAAGAACGGTCCGCCCCAGTCGGTGTAGTTGCAGACGTGGGCGATGTACTCGCTCGCGATCCACACCGAGTTGCCATCGACCGCTGCTGCGCCGTAGTCGCCCCAGCGGGAACGGATCGGGTCCGGGAACCGTTGCTGCTTGTAGCCGGAGAACCCGTCGTCCGCGGCGACTCCCACGCCGCCCGGGGCGACGTTCCAGGTCCCGACACCGACCAGGGCGTCGATCGGCGCGTAGGCGGCGCTGGGGTACAACGTGTCACCGGTGGCGGTGAACGCCATCACACCACGCCCGCTCGCGGTCACACCGATCGCCGGGTAGGTGAAGTCGTACCCGGTTGCGCCAAGGTAGCCCTGCTTCACGAGGCTGCCCGAACTCGGGTTGACGATGAACCAGGCGATGCCGGCCCGCTGGGGCCCACCGTCCGGGTTGAGCGCCGTGTCGAGCGAACCCCACAGCTTGCCGTTCGCGTACATCACCTGCTGCATCCGGGTGTCGTTGGAGTCCGGGCTCTGGACGACCTCGGCGCCGGCCGCGTGCGCGGCCGCGCCAACCAGGAGCTTCCAGCAGCCGAGGCCCGCGATCGTCAGCGTCGTCTCGTCGTTCAGGCAGTGGCCCTGCGGCACCGTCGCGTCGGGTGCCGTTCCGGAGCCGGGCTGCTGCTGCTTCGGCGGGACCGCGTATTGCTCGACCGAGAGGATCCTGTTGCTGAGGCCGAGCGCCGGCGAGGCGGTGTCCAGCGACGACGTGTTCCTCAGGCTCCAGACGACGAGCTGTTGGGACGTGTGTGACCCACCGGATCCGGACACCGGGTTCGTCGCCTCGTCGGCCGCGTTCGAGCTCATGAAGAACTCGGTGCCGCCGTTGCTCAGGTTGAACGACCCCGTCCCCGGCGACTGCGATGGCCACAGCGTGAATCCGGGCTGGGTGGAGCCGGCGTCGCTCGGAGCGTTCACCATGCC
>DATLUW010000852.1:0-3680 GCA_035577825.1 Actinomycetota bacterium
GCCGGCGAGGCCGGGTTGCCGGTCCGCTCGCTCCCCGACTGGCAGCGCCGCGGCGGCCTGGTGAACATCGGTGTCGGGACCGACGCCGAGAAGGTCTGCCACGCGCTGTTCGAACGCGACGTGTGCGTGGACTTCCGCGGCGACGGCATCCGCGTCTCGCCCCATTTCTTCTCGAACCACGGCGACGTCGACCGCCTGTTCGAGGCCCTCCGCGACATCCTCTAGCCGTTCCCCGGCGCGGCGCGTTTGCCTGGGGCGAACCCCTCGGTCGAGACTCCCCGGTCATGGAACGCGTCGACGTCGCCGTCGTGGGGGCCGGGCAGGCCGGCCTCGCCACCAGCCACGAGCTGTCCCAGCTCGGCGTCGAGCACCTCGTGCTGGAGCGCGGCGAGGTCGGCCAGACCTGGCGGGACCGGTGGGACTCGTTCTGCCTCGTCACGCCGAACTGGTCGATCCTGCTTCCCGGCGGCGTCTACGGGGGGGACGATCCGGACGGGTACCTCCCCCGAGACGACCTGGCCGCGTATCTCGACGACTACGCCCGGAGCTTCGACGGGCCGGTCCGCGAGCACACGGGCGTCGATGCCGTCACCGGCGACGCCGGCGTGGGATTCCGACTGCGGACGGCGGACGGGGAGATCGCCGCCCGGCGGCTCGTGCTGGCCACCGGCGCGTACCCCCGGCCACACCGGCCGCACGCCGAGTCGCTCCCGGCAGACGTGTTCCAGATCGGGGTCGAGTCCTACCGGAACGAATCCGAGCTGCCGCCCGGCCGGGTCCTGGTGATCGGCAGCGGGCAGTCCGGGTGTCAGCTGACGGAAGAGTTCCTCGACGCGGGGCGGGAGGTCGTCCTGGCGTGCGGCCGGGCGCCGTGGGTACATCGGCGGGCCGGCGGCCGGGACGTGGTGTGGTGGGTGCTCAACAGCGGGTTCATGGACGGCGGGGTCGAGACGCTGCGATCCCCGCGGGAGCGCCTGGCGGCGAACATCCTCTCGACGGGCCACGGGGGCGGCCACGACCTGCACTACCGGACGCTCCGCGAACGCGGCGCGACGCTCGTGGGGCGGTTCGTCGGGGCCGAGGGGCGCCGGGTACGGTTCGCCGGCGACCTCGGAGAGAGCGTCGCCTGGGGGGACGAGCGGTTCATGGCGCTCCGCGACCTGTTCCGGCGGTTCGCCTCCGAACGCGGCGTCGATCCACCTGACTGGCCGGACCCGGAGCCGTTCGACGGAACGGCGCCCGAGGAGCTGGATCTGGCGAACTTCGCGGCGGTGGTCTTCGCCGGGGGCTTTCGGCCGGACTACTCGTGGCTCCCGTGGCCGGGCGTCGTCGACGACATCGGGTATCCGCTGCACCGCGGCGGGGAGAGCACCGCGATCCCCGGGCTGTGGTTCGTCGGGGTGCACTTCCTGCGCAAGCGGAAGTCCTCACTGCTCATGGGCGTCGGCGAGGACGCGACGCTGATCGCCGAGGGCGTTCGGGCGAGCTTCGACTGAGGTCCGGCCTGGTCGACGCGTTCAGCTGGCAACGCCCTGCACGAAGCGCAGGATCTCCGAACGAACGGTCGCGGAGAAGTCCTCGTCGCCGAACAGGTCGGTGCCGTGCGTGGCCGTCTCCAGCACGAGAGCGCGGACCGGTGGCGTCGCGGCCCGCTTCCATCCCGGAACGTACGGCCCGGCCGACGGGTCGTTCGCGCCGGCGACGAACAGCTTCGGATCGCTGATCGCGTGGATCACGCGGGCCGTGATGTCGTACGGCGGGAAGAACGGCACCGCCGACAGCGTGAACACGCCGTCGACCGCGTCGGGGTGCTTCGACGCCACCCACAGCGACGCGGTCCCGCCCAGGCTGGCGCCCCCGATGACCACCCGCTTCGCGCCGTGCGCCCGGAGATACGCCGCTGCGCCGAGGATGTTCCGCTGGACCGAACCGGGGTCCAGTCGGCCATGCGAGCACCCCTCGGGACCGCCCGGGCACGTCCCGCTGCTGTCGTACGTCAGCGCCACGAACCCGTGGTCGGCCAGGACCGACGCCATCCACCACCACGGTTCCTGGTCGCTGTCGAGCATGTGCGACAGCACCACGCCCGTCGTCCCCTCGCCGAACAGCCGTCCCGCCAGCCGGGCGCCGTCAGCGGACGGGAAGGTGATGGCCGTGGAGTTGGCGATCAGCGAGTCGTCGCTCGGCGTCTCGAACGGCGCGGGCCCGCTGGTGGGCGCCGTGGTCCCGCTGGTCGAGGGCGTCGAGGCTGCGGGTGAGCTCGCTCCGCCGGTGACGGCGACCGATGCGGTCGGAGAGGGCGCCCCGGTGATGGTGGGCGTCGGGGTGGACGTGCTCGTTCGGTCGGGAACGGTCGCGCTGCACGCACTGAGCAGGAACGCGGCGACCGCGGCGACCCGAGCGAACGTCGTGCGAACTGCACCCACGCCCTATCTCTACGACATTGCCACGGCGTCCGGCTCGCGGAGGCGCGTCAGCGTTGGAGGACGACCCGGCCGGCGCGCATCACGAGTCGCAGCTCGCCGAGCGCCTCGAGGTCTTCCAGCGGGTCGCGCGCGACGCCGATGATGTCCGCCGGCGCGCCCGCTTCGATCGGCGCCCGCATCATCGCGGTCAGCACCGCTTCGGGGCTCAGGCCCGCCTGATACAGCAGCATGACCTCGCGGACGTCGATACCCGGCGGCACCGGGCCGTTGCCGAGGTCGGTTCCGTAGAGGACGCGACCACCAGCCCGGGCGAACCGGAACAGGTTGTCGATCGCGACCCGGACCGGGGGCGTGTCGTCGCCGTAGGAGTGGATGTCGAGCGTCGACACCATCCGCATGGACTTCGCCATCGCCTCGATGACCCTGTCGGGGACCTTCTCGGTCCACGGGCAGTGGGCGAGCTCGTCGATCCCGGCGCCGAGGGCTCGTTCGGACTGGCCCTTGCCCTGCACGTGGGCGGTCACCGGGAGCTCGCGCTCGTGCGCCGCGCCCACGATCGCGATCAGCTCGTCGTCGGCCGGGGTCGGGCCGGCCTCGGCGTTCAGCGACACCTTGATGTGGGCCGCCCCGAGGTCGGCCAGTCGCTCCACGGCGCGGGCCGCCTCGGCCGGGCCGCGGACCTCGAGCCCGGTTCCCGGCGGCGCCCACGACGCCCGCGTCGGATACCCGGCGGGCGCGGTCAGCATCGGCCCCGCCGCCCGGACCAACGGCCCGTTGAAGTTCGGCGCCTCGGAGGCATCGGCCAGCGGGAAGATGTCGGAGGACGGCCACGCCAGGTCGCGAACCGCCGTCACCCCGCCCAGCAGCACCGCGCCGGGATCCGACAGCCCCATATGGACGTGCCGGTCGGCGGCCGCCGGGAGCAGCACCCCGTCGAGCAGCACCGTGACCTCGCTGGGCGGCGCCCCCCGCGACTCCCCCGCGTACACGATCGTGTCCCCGTCGATGACGACGGTGACCTGTTCGACCCTCCGGCCCGGTCCCAGCCACGCCAGCGGCGACCTGATCGAGAGCGCGGCTGCCCGCAGCGTCATCACGCCCCGACAATCGCACAGCAACCGACCCGAATCCACGATGTCGGTCGGCCGACGCGGTGCTACCGGCACACGGAGAGGAACGGCGGTTCGTGCAGCGACCCGAACCCGACCGCCCACACCTCGCCGCCGATGGCGCGGATCGACCGGATCAGGCCGC